>NZ_CADFEF010000005.1:0-249251 GCF_902833125.1 Burkholderia sp. BCC1640
AACAACGTGATCCACACGGTGCCCGCGAACTATCCGGGCGAAGGCCGCCACGTGTATCCGGGCTTCCTGCAGCACACGGGCTTCGTCGCGATGAATCCGGAACGTCACGCGCAATCGCACTGGGACTTCTACCAGAGCCTGCTGCGCGGCGACGAGGACGACGCCGAGGCGCACCGCCGCTTCTACGACGAGTACAACGCGGTGCTCGACATGGCCGCCGAGTACTATCTCGAGACGATCCGCGTCGTGTTCCAGGAATTCCGGCTCGCGGAAGGCACGTGGGATGTCGAAGGCGAGCGCGTGCGTCCGCAGGACATCAAGCACACCGCGCTGATGACGATCG
Organism: Burkholderia sp. BCC1640; assembly: GCF_902833125.1. NCBI lineage: Bacteria > Pseudomonadati > Pseudomonadota > Betaproteobacteria > Burkholderiales > Burkholderiaceae > Burkholderia > Burkholderia sp. BCC1640. The sequence continues at coordinate 344 of NZ_CADFEF010000005.1, forward strand.
AGGGCGAACTCGACGACATCTCGGGCAGCGGCCAGACACACGTCGCGCACGAGCTGTGCACGGGCATCCCGCAGGACGATCGCCGCAGCCTGACCGCCGAGAAATGCGGTCACTACGGGATCTTCTCGGGCCGCCGCTGGCGCACGATCATCTACCCGCAGCTGCGCGATTTCATCCGCGAGCATGCGCCGGAACCGAAGAACGGCGCGACCAAGGCGCCCGCCGAAGCACCGGCCGCGACGACGCTCGCTGCCGTGCCGGCCGTCAAGCCGCAGCCCGAAGCGACGGCGCGAGCCACTGCCGCGAAGCGCGCGCGCGCGAAGGCGCCGGCCGTGACGGTTGCGCCCGCCAAGACGGCAACCGCGAAGGCCGCACCGGCCGCGAAACGCGCGGGCGCCACGCGCGCCAAAACCGTTCGCGCGCGCAAGGCCGCCTGACGCGCCGCGTTCCGACGCAAAAACGCCGCCGTTACTTGCGCACGGCGGCGTTTTTTTATCCGGCGGCCACGGGTGGGCCACTCATCGGCGCAACAGATACGCGAGCAGCACCTCGGTGTTCATCCTGACCATCTCCGCGCGTTCGTCGGCTTGGCTGAAGTCGCGGCCGAGTGTCGCGGCGAGCGTGAAACGGTTCGACACGATGTAGTAGCCGAGCCCCGACAGCGTCACGTAGAAGCGCAGTGGATCGACGTCGCTGCGGAACAGCCCGGCCTTCTGGCCGCGCATCAGCACGTTGCCGAGCTTCGCGACGATCGGCGACATCATCTCGCGGATTCGCGTCGACTTGTGCAGGTAGCGCGCCTCGTGCAGGTTCTCGTTGTTGATGAGCCGCAGCAGCTCCGGATGATCGCGGTAGTAATCCCACACGAAGTGCGCGAGCCGCGTGACGGCCTCGACGGGCGCGACGCCGTCGAGATCGAGCACGCGCTCGGCCTCGGTCAGCGCGGAGAACGCATGTTCGAGCACGGCCGTAAACAGCTGCTCCTTGCTGCCGAAATAGTAATAGAGCATGCGCTCGTTGGTTTCGGCCCGGCGCGCGATCTGGTCGACGCGCGCGCCGAACAGCCCTCCACTCGCGAACTCTTCGGCTGCCGCCATCAGGATGCGGCGGCGGGTACCTTCAGGATCTCTTTTGATTTTTGGCTGATTCATGGTGGCGTTTTGCTATGTGAGCCGCGTGATCCGGACCGACACCCCCACCGCCTCGGCGCCGGCTGCCCTGGAACGAGCGCGCCGCGTGCGGCCGCCCTCCTGCTGAGCCCCTGCAAAAAAGCGGTTCGATTATGCGCACAGACAGCGTCCAGCGCAATGCGGGAAATCGGCGATAATCGAGGTTTGGCAAACCTTTCCGGCCGCGCCAGACGCGGCCGAGAGCCATTCGGCGCTGCTGCGCCCGTTGTCACCGTGACCGATTCCAAGACCCTCGCGGATCGCATCGAAGATCTGCTTCCCCAGACGCAATGCACGAAGTGCGGCTATGACGGCTGCCGTCCGTACGCCGACGCGATCGCCGCCGGCGACGCGAACTACAACCAGTGCCCGCCCGGCGGCGCCGAAGGCATCGCGCGCCTCGCGCGCCTGCTCGGCAAGCCGGTGATCCCGCTGAACCCCGTCAACGGCACCGAGCATCCGCGCGCCGTCGCGTTCATCGACGAAAACCTGTGCATCGGCTGCACGCTGTGCATGCAGGCATGCCCGGTCGACGCGATCATCGGCGCGCCGAAACAGATGCACACGATCGTCGAATCGCTGTGCACGGGCTGCGACCTGTGCGTGCCGCCCTGCCCGGTCGACTGCATCGCGATGGTCCCCGTGACCGACGAGCGCACCGGCTGGGACGCGTGGTCGCAGGAACAGGCGGACGCCGCGCGCGAACGCCACGACCGCCGGCTCGCCCGTCAGCGTCGCGAACGCGAGGCCGCCGAAGCGCGCGCCGCCGCCCGCCGCGCGGCCAGTGCCGGTGCGGCCAAGGCGGCGCCGGCCGCGGCGCCGGCTGGCACACCGGACGCCGCCCCGGCCGACGACGCCGACGCGAAGAAACGCGCGATCATCGCCGCCGCGCTCGAACGCGCCCGCAAGAAGAAGGAAGAACTGTCCGAACAAGGCGCCGCGCCGAAGAACACCGAAGGCGTGAGCGCGGCCGTGCAGGCGCAGATCGACGCGGCCGAAGCCCGCCGCAAGCGGCTCGCCGAACAGCAGGCGCAGCGCGACGCCGAAGCTGCGGCTGCGCGCGACGACCGCGACGTTCCGAACAACGACGACCAAAGCGACCCGACCGCGCCGCCCGACAAGAACCGTCCATGAACGCCACCAAACGACGCGCGATCTACGAAACGCTGCAGAGCCTCAATCCGCATCCGACCACCGAGCTCGAATACACGACGCCGTTCGAGTTGCTGATCGCGGTGATGCTGTCCGCGCAGGCGACCGACGTGTCGGTCAACAAGGCGATGCGCAAGATGTTCCCGGTCGCGAACACCCCGCGACAAATCGTCGCGCTCGGTGAAGAAGGCGTCGCCGACTACATCAAGACGATCGGCCTGTACCGCACCAAGGCGAAGAACGTGATCGCGGCGTGCAACATCCTGCTCGAGCGCTACGACGGTGAGGTACCAGCCGATCGCGAAGCGCTCGAGAGCCTGCCGGGCGTCGGTCGCAAGACCGCGAACGTCGTGCTGAACACCGCGTTCGGCCAGCCGACGATCGCGGTCGACACGCATATCTTCCGCGTCGCGAACCGCACGGGGCTCGCGCCGGGCAAGGACGTACGGGCCGTCGAGGCCGCGCTCGAGAAGTTCACGCCGAAGGAATTCCTGCAGGACGCGCATCACTGGCTGATCCTGCACGGTCGCTACGTGTGCAAGGCCCGCAAGCCCGAATGCTGGCACTGCGCGATCGAGCCGCTGTGCGAATTCCGGCCGAAGACACCACCGCCGAACGAGTGAGCGCCGGCCGCGGCCGACGCGCCTCACGCGGCCGGCCTGGCCGTGCGCGGCGCGCGGCGCGACCCGCAAGCGCCGGTGCGGCGCCCACGACTTTCCCAGTTTCCGCTGCTTATGCGTTGGACGTCGCCGTCGCGTCGTCGGCCGCCGCGCCGCCCGCACGCACGAGCGCCAGCACGGCCGCGAGGATCGCGACGCCGCCGGCCCACTGCAACGGCGACAGCGCCTCGCCGAACAGCAGCGCCGCGAGCGCGACCGTCACGACCGGCTCGAGCGTCGACAGCATCGACGTGCGCGCAGCCCCCAGCCGCTCGAGCCCGGCGAAGAACGCGAGCATCGCGGCGACCGTCGACACCAGCGCGATCGCGAGCATCGACGCCCAGCCGCCGGCCGTCGCCGGCCAGCGCGGCGGCGCGCCGAACGCCGCGGTCCGCACGACCGCGATCGCGACGAGCGTCGCGGTCGCCGACAGGCAGATGATCGCGGTGGTCGCGAGCGGATCGACGCCGCGCGTCGCCTTCGTGCCGCCGACGATGTACAGCGAATAGATCACCGCAGCGGCCAGCGCGAGCACAATGCCGAGCGGCTCGCCGTGGCCGCCGCCGACCATCAGCGCGGAGCCCGCGACACAGAGCACGAGCGCAACCGCCTTCGCGCGCGTGAGGCGCTCGCCGAGCCACCACGCGGCCAACAGCGTGACGAAGGCCGGATACAGGTACAGCAGCAGCGCGACGAGGCTCGCCTGCGCATGCTGGAGCGCGCTGAAATAGCAAAACGACTGCCCGACGTAGCCAAGTGCACCCATCGCCACGAGCGGCGCGAGCGCGCGGCCGCGCGGCCATGCGACGCGGCGGTGCCGGGCGATCGCGGCCAGGACCGCACCGCCGATCGCGAAGCGCACGATCAGCAGCCCGAGCACGTCGACGCCGGCCGCATACGCATAGCGGCCGAAGATCGCCATCGCGCCGAATGCGGCGGCGGACAGCGCGACGTAGAACGCGCCCTGCAGCGCGGCGGACGATGAGCGGGCGGTGGCGGACATGATGTAAGTGGGCAAGTGCGACGACGGGAATCGTCGGAGTGTAGCGGCCCGCTGGCCGGCAGCCTAGCCCTCGCTTACCTGTTGCGCCGTGCCGCAGCCCGCGCCGGCCGACGCCAATCGACGTCGCCGCGCTACGCCACGGCGCGCCCACCCCGCCCGCTGCCAGCGCCATGCGCCGACCCGGCGTACAATGCGCGACGCGGCATGACGCCGCCCGAATCACCACGCGTCCCCACCATGTTCAATCCGAGTCGCGACGAAGTCCGTCGCTTTTTCACCGAGACCTGGCGCAAGCAGCGCGCCGGCGAGATCCTGACGCCGCTGGAAGCAATGGCGGCCGACTGGATCGTCGAGCATCCCGAATACCACGACGACCTCGCGGACGCCGACAGCGCCGCCGCGCGCAACTACACGCCCGAGGAAGGCCGCACGAACCCGTTCCTGCACCTGTCGATGCACCTCGCGATCAGCGAGCAATTGTCGATCGATCAGCCGCCCGGCATCCGCGCCGCGCACGACAAGCTGGCCGCGAAGCTCGATTCGACCCACGAGGCGCAGCACATGATCATGGAATGCCTCGGCGAGACGATCTGGGAAGCGCAACGCACCGGCACGCCGCCGGATACCGACGCGTACCTGCAGCGCATCCTGCGCCGCGCGTCGCGCGACTGAGCGACGCGGACAAAAAAATACCCCGCCGCGGCGGGGTATGCTGGCTGCACGGACCGGCGAGGTCCGGCGCGCTTACTTCTTGAAGACGAGATCGGTCTCTTTCAGCGACTCGATGTAGGCCGCGATGTCCTTCATGTCGCTGACCGACAGGTTCTGCACCTGCGCCTGCATGATCGCGTTGTTGCGACCGAGCAGCGGATTCGTCAGCCCCATCTGGTACTGGCGCATCGCCCACACGAGGTAGTCGGCGTGCTGGCCGGCGAGGCGCGGATACTCCGCGTTGATCGGCTTGTTCAGCTGCGCGCCGTGGCAGGCCGCGCAGTTGTGCGACTCGACCAGCTCCTTGCCCTTCGTGGTGTCCGCCGCATGCGCGGTACCGATCGCGAGGCCGGCCGCCAGTGCAACCGCCGCCGTCTTGAATGCGTTGTTCATGAATGCTCCTGTCCCGCCGGTCAGATCGGCGGCGCGCGCTTTACTTGTAGGGATTGTCCTTCGTGTCGGCCTTCTGGGCGGCGTAGTAGGCCGCCAGATCCGCGATGTCCTGGTCCGTCAGCGAACCGGCGATCGCGTTCATCGACGGGAAGTGACGATCCTTCTTGCGGTAGGCCTTCAGCGCGTTCTCGAGGTATTGCTGGTTCTGGCCGCCGAGGACCGGCACCCGGTAGACCTCCGGGTATGCCGCGCGGTAATCCTGGATGCCGTGGCAACCGATGCACATGGCGGCCTTGCTCGCCCCGTCCTTCGGGTTGCCGACCACACCGGCCGCCTGCGCGCTGCCCGCGAGCGCCACGAGCGCTGCGACAACGACGTGTTTGCCGACGAATTTGTTCATAGCTCTTGTAACCTAGCTTGAGGGGAAACTGGCGCCGAAGCGGCAACGGCCCGCGCCGTTTTGCTTGTCGGTCGCCACGCAGGCCAAAAAAAACGGCCAGATTGTACCGCGTCGGCGGGGAATGCGTCCATACGGCGCCCCGGCCCGCCCCGCCGCAGCCCCGCAACGATACGCGGCCCCGGCCCAACCGGACAGCCCTTCTGACTTATACTGGGTTTTTTTGCGACCAGGAAAGAGCGCCGCCATGCGTTTCGAAGGATCCTCGCACTACGTCGCCACCGACGACCTGAAGCTCGCGGTCAACGCCGCGCTGACGCTGCAACGGCCGCTGCTGATCAAGGGCGAGCCCGGCACCGGCAAGACCATGCTCGCCGAGGAAGTGGCGGCCGCGCTCGACATGCCGCTGTTGCAGTGGCACATCAAGTCGACGACGAAGGCGCAGCAGGGCCTGTACGAATACGACGCGGTATCGCGGCTGCGCGACTCGCAGCTCGGCGACGAGCGCGTGAAAGACATCTCGAACTACATCGTGAAGGGCGTGCTGTGGCAGGCGTTCGACGCCGAGCACCCGAGCGTGCTGCTGATCGACGAGATCGACAAGGCCGACATCGAATTCCCGAACGACCTGCTGCGCGAGCTCGACCGAATGGAATTCCACGTGTACGAGACGCGTGAGACGGTACGCGCGAAGCACCGCCCGCTCGTGATCATCACGTCGAACAACGAAAAGGAACTGCCCGACGCGTTCCTGCGCCGCTGCTTCTTCCACTACATCCAGTTTCCCGATCCGTCGACGATGCAGCAGATCGTCGCGGTCCACTTCCCGCACATCCGCGAGGAGCTGCTGCGCGCGGCGCTCGAGAGCTTCTTCGAGTTGCGCGCCGTGTCGGGGCTGAAGAAGAAGCCGTCGACGTCCGAACTGCTCGACTGGCTGAAGCTGCTGCTCGCCGAGAACATCCCGGCCGACGCGCTGCGCGGCGCCGACGCGAAGCAGATCGTGCCGCCGCTCGCGGGCGCGCTGCTGAAGAACGAGCAGGATCTGAGCCTGCTCGAGCGGCTCGTCTACATGAACCGGCACAACCGGTAACCCACCCGCGAAGGCCCGGCCATGCTGCTCAATTTCTTCTACGCGCTGCGCGCAGCCAAGCTGCCCGTCTCGGTGAAGGAATACCTGACGCTGCTCGAATCGCTGAAGGCCGGGCTGATCTCGCCGTCGATCGACGCGTTCTACTTCCTCGCACGGATGACGCTCGTCAAGGACGAGCAGTATTTCGACAAGTTCGACCAGGCGTTCGGCGCGTATTTCCATGGCGTGTCCGCGTTGCCGTCCGAAGCGTTCGACATTCCGCTCGACTGGCTCGAGAAGCGTCTCGAGCGCGAGCTGTCGCCGGAGGAAAAGGCGCAGATCGAAGCGATGGGCGGCCTCGACAAGCTGATGGAGCGCCTGAAGCAACTGCTCGACGAGCAGAAGGAACGCCACGAAGGCGGCAACAAGTGGATCGGCACCGGCGGCACGTCGCCGTTCGGGCACGGCGGCTACAACCCCGAAGGCGTGCGCATCGGCGGCCCGTCGAACGGCAACCGCACCGCGGTCAAGGTGTGGGAGGCGCGCGCCTACCGCGACTACGACGATTCGGTCGAGATCGGCACGCGCAACATCAAGGTCGCGTTGCGGCGCCTGCGCCGCTTCGCGCGCGAAGGCGCGGCCGAGGAACTCGACCTGCCCGGCACGATCCGCAGCACGGCCGCGAACGCGGGCTGGCTCGACTTGCGGATGGTGCCCGAGCGCCACAACAACGTGAAGGTGCTGATGCTGCTCGACGTCGGCGGCTCGATGGACGATCACATCAAGCGCACCGAAGAGCTGTTCTCGGCCGCGAAGGCCGAATTCAAGCATCTGGAGTTCTACTACTTCCACAACTGCGTGTACGACCATCTGTGGAAGAACAACCGCCGCCGCCACTCGGAGCGCACCGCAACGTGGGACGTGCTGCACAAGTTCACGCCCGATTACAAGCTGATCTTCGTCGGCGACGCGACGATGAGCCCGTACGAGGTGCTGCAGCCCGGCGGCTCGGTCGAATACAACAACCCGGAAGCCGGCGCCGTCTGGCTGCGCCGCCTCGCGGACCAGTTCCCACACCATGCCTGGCTGAACCCCGAGCCCGAGCGGCTATGGGAATACCGGCAATCGGTCGCGGTGATCCGCGATCTGCTCGGTCAGCGCATGTATCCGCTCACGCTCGCGGGCCTCGAAACCGCGATGCGCGCACTCAGCAAATAACGAACCCGCCCTGCAGACACGAAGGCCGCGTCCAGGCGGCCTCCCCCGGAGATAGCATGAACCCTTCGCCCACCGCGAGCGCTGGCCGCGCCGGCGGCCGCCGCTTTTTCACCGATACGTCCGTCTCGACGCTCGTCGCCGGCTTCGTCGCGATGATGACGGGCTACACGAGCTCGCTCGTGCTGATGTTCCAGGCCGGTCGCGCCGCGCACCTGACCGATGCCCAGATCTCGTCATGGATCTGGGCGCTGTCGATCGGCATGGCGCTGACGACGATCGGCCTGTCGCTGCGCTTTCGCGCGCCCGTCGTGGTCGCCTGGTCGACGCCCGGCGCCGCGCTGCTGATCGCGTCGCTGCCCGGCGTGCCCTACGCCGAGGCGATCGGCGCGTTCGTCGTGTGCGCGCTGCTGCTGACCGCGATCGGCCTGAGCGGGCTGTTCGACACGCTGATGCGGCGCATTCCGGCCGGCATCGCGGCCGCCTTGCTCGCGGGCATCCTGTTCGAGATCGGCATTGAGATCTTCCGCGCCGCGCAGTTCCAGACCGCGCTCGTGCTCGCGATGTTCTTCACCTACCTGATCGTCAAGCGGCTCGCGCCGCGCTACGCGATCGTCACGACGCTGATCGTCGGCACCGCCGTGGCCGGCGGCCTCGGCCTGCTCGACTTCAGCCGCTTCCATATCGCGCTCGCGCAGCCCGTGTTCACGATGCCCGCGTTCTCGATCGCATCGATCGTCAGCATCGGCATTCCGCTGTTCGTCGTCGCGATGGCGTCGCAGAACGTGCCCGGCATCGCGGTGCTGCGCGCGGACGGCTATTCGACGCCGTCGTCGCCGCTGATCGCGACCACCGGCCTCGCATCGCTGCTGCTCGCGCCGTTCGGCTCGCACGGCGTGAACCTCGCGGCGATCACCGCCGCGATCTGCACGGGCCCCGAAGCGCACGAGGATCACGCGAAGCGCTACACGGCCGCCGTGTGGTGCGGCACGTTCTACCTGATCGCCGGGATCTTCGGCGCAACCATCGCCGCGCTGTTCGCGGCGCTGCCGAAGGCGCTCGTCGCGTCGGTCGCCGCGCTCGCGCTGTTCGGCTCGATCATGAGCGGGCTCGCGAACGCGATGCAGGACGTGAAGCAGCGCGAAGCCGCGCTCGTCACGTTCATGGTCACCGCGTCGGGCCTCACGCTGCTGTCGATCGGCTCGGCGTTCTGGGGGCTCGTCGCGGGAATCGTCACGCAGGTGATCCTGAACGCGCGGCGCCCCGCATAGCGCCGCATGGCGCGGGCCCGCACCGCAAACGGCACGCCGAAACGTGCGCGACGCGATTCGGGCCTAGAATAGTGGACCGGAGGCGGCGCCCGGCGCCGCCTCGCTTCGCTGCCGCGCTCGCGCGGCCCGTGAGAACCCCGGCGCCTTGCGCCCTCCTCCCGAATCGCCATGACTACCGCACTCGACCAGCTGAAGCAGTACACGACCGTCGTCGCCGACACGGGCGATTTCCAGCAGCTTGCGCAATACAAGCCGCAGGACGCGACCACGAACCCGTCGCTGATCCTGAAGGCCGTCCAGAAGGACGCATACAAGCCGATCCTCGAGAAAACCGTCCGCGATCACCGCGACGAAAGCACCGATTTCATCATCGACCGCCTGCTGATCGCATTCGGCACCGAGATCCTGAAGCTGATCCCGGGCCGCGTGTCGACCGAGGTCGATGCACGCCTGTCGTTCGACACGCAGCGTTCGATCGACAAGGGCCGCGAGCTCATCAAGCTGTACGAAGCCGCCGGCATCGGCCGCGAGCGCATCCTGATCAAGCTCGCGTCGACGTGGGAAGGCATTCGCGCGGCCGAGGTGCTGCAGAAGGAAGGGATCAAGTGCAACATGACCCTGCTTTTCTCACTGGTCCAGGCCGCCGCATGCGCGGAAGCCGGCGCGCAACTGATTTCGCCGTTCGTCGGCCGCATCTACGACTGGTACAAGAAGCAGGCCGGCGCCGACTGGGATGAAGCGAAGAACGGCGGTGCGAACGATCCGGGCGTGCAGTCGGTGCGACGCATCTACACGTACTACAAGACGTTCGGCTACAACACCGAAGTGATGGGCGCGAGCTTCCGCACGACGAGCCAGATCACCGAACTCGCGGGCTGCGACCTGCTGACGATCAGCCCCGATTTGCTGCAGAAGCTGCAGGAAAGCAACGACACGGTGGCACGCAAGCTGTCGCCGGACGCGCTGCTGGACAAGCCGACCGAGCGCGTCGCCATCGACGAGGCATCGTTCCGCTTCCAGTTGAACGACGAAGCAATGGCAACGGAAAAACTGGCCGAGGGCATCCGCGTGTTCGCCGCCGACGCGGTGAAGCTCGAGAAGCTGATCGATGCGCTTCGCTGAACCGCGCTGCACGTGACGGCTGTCAGTTGAACTGTCAGCAAGCCTGACAACAGCCGTCAGCAAGCGTGGCGAACGGCCGCGAACTGCGTGTTCGCGGCCGCTTTTATTTTTCATTCCATCGTCAAGCGCGCGCACTACAATCCACGTCACGAGTGCGCCGGCCGCATCCCGGCGCGCTCTTCCCAGTCAATCTTGGAAGTACCCGGGCCGGCACCGACACGCCGGGCCGGCCAACAGGAGACAACGATGCAAGTCCAACCGTACCTGACGTTCTACGGCCGCGCGGAAGAGGCCCTTCAGTTCTACGAAAAGGCGCTCGGCGCGAAGACGATGTTCAAGATGCACTTCAAGGACGCGCCGCCGAATCCCGACTACCCGATGTCGCTGGAGATGAGCGACAAGGTGATGCATGCGAGCTTCACGATCGGCGACTCGATGATCATGTGCTCGGACGGCGACTGCAGCCAGCCGGGCGGCACGCATTCGGGTTATTCGCTGTCGCTGAACCCGGCGACGGTCGAGGAAGGTCAGAAGCTGTTCAATGCGCTCGCCGACGGCGGCGAAGTCACAATGCCGTTCGGCAAGACGTTCTGGGCGCTCGGCTTCGGGATGGCGAAGGATCGTTTCGGCGTGCACTGGATGGTCAACGTCGAAGACCTCTCGCAACGCGAGGATCTCGCGAAACGCGCACAGGGCTGACGCCAGCGAAAACGCCCGCCACTTCGCCGTGGCGGGCGTCCTTGTTGTTGCTCGAGGCGCGACACGCGGCCGCGCCGCCCGTATCAGCTCTCGACGACGTCGAGGTAATCCTCCGGCCGCGTGCGGTCCTCCGCATGCGCCATGCCCATCGCGCGCACCAGCACGCTGACCACCACCGACACCACGAGGTTCACGACCAGCGACCACACGGCCGCATAGCCGGGGATCGCGAAGCCGAACAGGTGGATCGTGAAGATCGAGCTCGCAAGCTTCAGCGACACCGCCATCCACGTGCCGCACACGATGCCTGCCGCCCAGCCGGCCAGCAGGCCGCGGTGGTCGAGCAGCCGCGTGTACAGGCCGAGCACGATCGCGGGCAGCGTCTGGATGATCCAGATCCCGCCGAGCAGCTGCAGCTGGATCGCATAGGTCAGCGGCAGCCCGAGGATGAACGCCACCGCGCCGACCTTCACGATCAGCGACACGAGCTTCGCGACGTGCGTCTCCTGGTCGTGCGTCATGTTGCGGTTCACGAACTCGCGGTGGATGTTGCGCGTGTACAGGTTCGCGGCCGCGATCGACATGATCGCCGCCGGCACCAGCGCGCCGATGCCGATCGCCGCGAACGCGACGCCGACGAACCACGACGGGAAATACTCGAGGAACAGCGCGGGCACCGCGAAGTTCGGGCCGAACGCCTTGAAGTACGGTGCGTACTGCGGCATGTCCTTCACGCCCGCGGCGAGCGCCATGTAGCCGAGCAGCGCGAGCAGGCCGAGCACGAACGAGTACGCGGGCAGCATCGCCATGTTGCGGCGGATCGAGTTGCCCGACGCCGACGACAGGATCGCCGTAACCGAGTGCGGATACAGGAACAGCGCGAGCGCGGACCCGATCGCGAGTGTCGCGTAAGCGCTGTAGCCGTTCAGGCTCGCCGCGTCGGGCGCCTTCAGCAGCAGCTTCGCCGGCGGCACCGACGCGAAGATATGGCCGAAGCCGCCGAGCTTCGCCGGGATCACGATGACCGCCGCGGCAATCGTGATGTAGATCAGGATGTCCTTCACGATCGCGATCATCGCGGGCGCGCGCAGCCCCGACGTGTACGTGTATGCGGCGAGGATCGCGAACGCGATGATGAGCGGCAGGTCGCCGATGAAGCCGGTCGTGTCGAAACCGAGCGCGCCGATCACGACTTCGATGCCGACGAGCTGCAGCGCGATGTACGGCATCGTCGCGAGGATGCCCGTCACCGCGATCGCGAGCGCGAGCATCCGGCTGCCGTAGCGCGCGTTGACGAAGTCGGCGGCCGTCACGTAGCCGTGTCGCTTCGCGATGCTCCACAGCTTCGGAAACACGACGAACGCGAACGGGTAGATCAGGATCGTGTACGGCAGTGCGAAGAAGCCCATCGCGCCGGCGCCGAACACGAGCGCGGGCACCGCGACGAACGTATAGGCCGTATAGAGGTCGCCGCCGAGCAGGAACCACGTGACGATCGTGCCGAAGCGGCGTCCGCCGAGGCCCCATTCGTCGAGGTGGGCGAGATCGCCGCGCCGCCAGTTCGCGGCCAGGAAGCCGATGATCGTGACGCCGATGAAGAGCAGGACGAAGACGAAGGTTGCGCCGAGGTTCATCGCGCACCTCCTTGCGGGCCGCTCGCCTTCCACGCGTTCTTGGTCTTGAAATACACGAACGCGGTGATCACCGCGCTAATGAACACCCACAGCAACTGGTACCAGTAGAAAAACGGAAAACCCAACCATTGCGGTTCGATCTTGCTGTACGACGGCACCCAGACCATCGCGATCAGCGGCAGCACCAGCAGCCAGAGCCAGCGCTTGGCGGCCCGATTGGCGTCGGCATCGTGAGCCATGACGTCTCCTCATCTTTCCCGGTTATCGATCTTGTCAAGCGGGTACGGCGGCGAGAGGAGGGGCAAAACGGGTAAGCTGCGGCTCCCCTGGCTTCGCGCCAGTATAGGAGCCGCGAGCGAGCGGTCAAGCGGGGGCGAACCCGAGGTGATCCGCCCCCAGTCAGGCTGGTTGCACCGGCATGCGACCGGTGCATGAGCGTCAGATCGCGAACGAGGATTCGCGTGCGCCGGTCGTTTCTTTCAAAGCTTTCACCCACTTGCGCGCGGGCAGCTTCAGCGTGTCCTCAATCAGCTTCGCGCGGGCCTCCAGCTGCGCGAACGACACGTCGAGCGCGGGGCCCGAGAACGCGATCGCGATCCGGTTGCCGTCGTGTACTTCCGGCAGCGCGATCACGCGATGGTCGAACGCCGCGTTCAGATGCTTCATGTTGCGCACGAAGCTCGGATGGTCGCCGAACAGGTTGATCGTCGCGATGCCCGCGTCGGCGAGGCAGCCGCGCACCGCGCGGTAGAACGCGACGCTGTCGAGCACCGGGCCGCGCGCGGTCGCGTCGTACAGGTCGATCTGCAGCGCGCCCGTCGTGCCGCGGTTGGCCGGATCGTTCACGAAATCCCATGCGTCGGCTTCGTGCACGACGAGGCGTGCGTCATCGGGCGGCAGCGCGAACATCGTGCGCGCCGCGACGATCACGGCCGGGTTCAGTTCGACGGCCTCGACCTTCGCGTGCGGCAGGAAGCGATGCGAGAACTTGGTCAGCGCGCCGGTGCCGAGCCCGAGCTGGACGATCCGCTCGGGCGTTTCGAGGAACAGCAGCCACGCCATCATCTGCTGCGCGTATTCGAGCTCGATGTGCAGCGGCTTCGAGATCCGCATCGCACCCTGCACCCATTCGGTACCGAAGTGCAGGAAGCGCACGCCGCGCTCTTCGGAGAACGTGACGGGCGCGAAGCGCGGCTTGCGCGGCGCCTCGAGGACGGGCACGTCGTCGTGTTCGTCGATCTCCGGACGGCGCTTCACGCGCGCCGGCTGGAGTTTTTCGGAGCCGTTGTAGGCGGCCGGCTTGCGTTGCTTGAACGCGCGCGCCTCGGCGGACGCGCGCTTGATCAGTCGGGTCATGATTGAATCTCGCTGGGTGACGCTGGATGAGCGGACGAGAGGATAGCATTGGTGGGCGACGGCGGCCGTGCCGCCTGCCCTGCCCTGGATGACTTCGAAGCCGGTTGGCGCTACGCTGCACTCGGTGATCGAAGGAGGACGCATGAACCCCAACGGCAAAAGGATCTGGTTTCCGGCGAAGCGCTACGGATGGGGATGGGGGTTGCCGATTGCCTGGCAAGGCTGGGTCGTACTGCTGCTGTTCGCGATCGGGATCATCGCGAGCGCATGGCTCGCGCCGCCGCAGCGGTCGCCGATCGCATACGCTGCATGCATCGTGGTGTTGGTCGCGCTGTTGACCGCCGTTTGCTGGATCAAGGGCGAAAAGCCCAGGTGGAGATGGGGCAAGGACGACTGAGCGCCGCGGCGACGGCCGCGCGCGATCCAGATCGATGTCAGGCGAGAATCGCCCGCCACTGCACCAGCTTCTGCTCGAACGACAGCATCGCATTCGCCGGACTCGACGACGGCAGCACCAGCGTGTCGTACCCGGCCTGGCCGATCACGTCGGCAAACCGCCCCGCCGTCTTGCCGTTGAAACACACTTTCTTCAGCAACGGCGCATGCGCGCGCAACGACGCGAAGTCGTTCGGCTTCGCATTCCGGATCGCAGAATCGAGACTGCCTTGCCGGTGGCACGCATCGAGGACGTCCCAGATGCCGATACCGTGCGAAAGCACGCGCTCGAGCCGCGCGTCGTACATGAGCTCGTGCAGCCCCGGCTCGCCGAGCACCGCCCCGAGCAACCGCCAGAACTGGTTGCGCGGATGCGCGTAGTACTGCGCGGCATCGAGCGATGCCTCGCCCGGAAAGCTGCCGAGAATCATCGTATGCGTATGCGGCCCGACGACCGGCGGAAAGCCCTGCAGCATCACGCCGCTCCGCGCGGCCCGACGGATCGCGGCCCGTCGCCGTGCGCATCGAGATGGCGCCACAGCACGGGCAGCATGCATTCGGTGACCATCAACGGCTTGCCGTGCCGCTGGAACACCGAGCGCCGCGCGGCGAACGCATGCGGCGCCCGCGCGCCCTGCAATGCATGGCTCGCGAGCGCATACAGCGGATGACCGGCGATTACGCGCCGGCTGACGAGCGTGGAGCGCTCGACCTGCGGATCGCTGTACAGCAGCTCCGCGAGCGGCCGCGTGCGCAACCGCCGCATCGCTTGCCAGACACCCTTGCTGGCCGCGAGCGGCGCGATGCTGTGCGCGGCGACGTACGGCATGCCGTCGACCGACAGGATCACCTCGCGCACCCACATCGGCGCGCGCGGCGCACTGTCGAGCGCGTCCGGTTCGTCGAACCACGGACAGTCGACGGCCTCGCGCGTCACGCGCACGCTCACGCTGCCGAGCCGCGCCAGATGCGCGGTCAGCGAACCGCCGCGCGTCAGCCAGTCGCGCTGATCGAGCGTGCAGCCGGGCCGGGGCGTTTCGCGCCAGCCCGCCCGTGCGCCGTCGAATCGCATCCGCGCGTTCACGCGGTGCGCGACAGCAGCAGCGCGTTGGTCCGCTTCACGAAGCTCGCCGGATCGTCGAGCATCCCGCCTTCGGCCAGCAACGCCTGGTCGAACAGCAGGTGGCACCAGTCGCCGAAATTGGCGCTGTCGGCGTTCAGCTGCTTCACGAGCGCGTGCTCCGGGTTGATCTCGAGGATCGGCTGCATCGCCGGCGCGTTCTGGCCTGCCGCCTTCAGCATCCGCTGCAGGTAGCCGCTCATGTCGTTGTCGTCCGCGACGAGGCACGACGGCGAATCGGTCAGGCGGAACGTGACGCGCACTTCCTTCACCTTGTCGCCGAGCGCTTCCTTCATCTTCTCGACGACCGGCTTGATCGCCTCGCCCGCCTGCTCCTGCGCCTTCTTTTCCTCGTCGTTCAGCTCGCCGAGGTCGAGATCGCCGCGGGCCACGCTCGCGAGCGGCTTGCCGTCGAATTCATGCAGGAACGACAGCATCCATTCGTCGACGCGATCGGTCAGCAGCAGCACCTCGACGCCCTTCTTGCGGAACACTTCCAGGTGCGGGCTGTTCTTCGCGGCCTGCCACGTATCGGCGGTCACGTAGTAGATCTTGCTCTGCTCGGGCTTCATGCGCGACACGTAGTCGGCGAGCGACACGTCCTGCGCGTCGGTGTCGCCGTGCGTCGATGCGAAGCGCAGCAGCTTCGCGATCCGCTCGCGGTTCGCGTGATCCTCGCCCAGACCTTCCTTCAGCACCTGGCCGAACGCGCTCCAGAACGTCTTGTACTTCTCCTTGCCGGCGTCCTCTTCCGCGTTCGCGAGTTCCTCGAGCATCGACAGCGCGCGCTTGGTCACGCCTTCGCGGATCGCCTTCACGTCGCGGCTTTCCTGCAGGATTTCACGCGACACGTTCAGCGGCAGGTCGGCCGAATCGACGACGCCCTTCACGAAGCGCAGATATTGCGGCAGCAGCTGCTCGGCGTCGTCCATGATGAACACGCGCTTCACGTACAGCTTCAGGCCGCCGCGGTAATCGCGGTTCCAGAGGTCGAACGGCGCGTGCGCCGGCACGAACAGCAGCTGCGTGTATTCGCTGCGGCCCTCGACGCGGTTGTGCGTCCACGTGAGCGGATCCTGGTGGTCGTGCGCGATGTGCTGGTAGAACTGCGTGTATTGCTCGTCGGTGACGTCGCTCTTCGAACGCGTCCAGAGCGCGCTCGCCTGGTTGACGGTCTCGTCCTCGTCCTTCAGGACCATCTCGCCCTTTTCCTGATCCCACTCTTCCTTCTGCATCAGGATCGGCAGCGCGATGTGATCGGAATACTTCTGGATGATCGACTTCAGGCGGTGCGACGACAGCAGCTCGTCCTCGCCTTCGCGCAGATGCAGCGTGATCGTCGTGCCGCGCTGCGCGCGCTCGATCGCGTCGATCGTGAAATCGCCCTCGCCCGCGCTTTCCCAGCGCACGGCTTCGTTCGCCGGCAGGCCGGCGCGGCGCGTCTCGACGGTGATCCTGTCCGCGACGATGAAGCCCGAGTAGAAGCCCACGCCGAACTGGCCGATCAGCGCCGCGTCCTTCTGCTGGTCGCCGGACAGCTTCGTGAAGAATTCCTTGGTGCCCGAACGCGCGATCGTGCCGAGGTTCGCGATCGCCTCGTCGCGGCTCATGCCGATGCCGTTGTCCTCGATCGTGATCGTGCGTGCGGCCTTGTCGAAGCCGATTCGGATGCGCAGATTCGGATCGTTCTCGTACAGCGCGTTGTCCGCGAGCCCTTCGAAACGCAGCTTGTCGGCCGCGTCGGACGCGTTCGACACCAGTTCGCGCAGGAAGATTTCCTTGTTGCTGTAGAGCGAATGAATCATCAGGTGGAGGAGTTGCTTGACCTCTGCCTGAAAGCTCATCGTTTCGTGTGCCATGGATGCTGTTTCCTCTTACATGAATGGTGTAACCCCGGGCACCCGGCGCACGATGCCGGGGCCGACCGGTTGTTGCCGCCATCTGGGGGCGGCCGGCTGGATTTCAAGGGCTCGGCCGTGTGCTTCGGTGCCTTGTCCGGATGCACGTGTGGGTCGAGTCGCGAATTAGCGCTTTTACCGCGCGAATTTCGGACCGATCCAATGTTCGCGCCGCTTTCAATTCGCTGAAATACCGTATCGCTACCCGAATTGAGAACGAAATGATTCCATGCAGCTTTGAGCTTAATGATCAACCCATCAGCCACTTCCAGATTCGCGGCCTTGAACTGCCGGCATTCTCAGGACTTCCCCCTTACGTCAACGCTCGGACGGCTGCCTGCGTTGCAGAACGCGGACCGATTCCGCCCGGAGAATATTACGTTGTCGACCGACGATCAGGGGGCAGGCTCGGATGGCTGCATGATCGTGTCGGCGGAAAATCGGAATGGTTCGCACTATATGCGGCCGATGGCTCGATTGACGACGCCACACTGTGCGACGACGTGCAACGAGGCCAGTTCCGCCTGCATCCGCGCGGCCTTCGCGGAATCAGCCGTGGATGCATCGTGATCGACAGTCAAAGCGACTTCCGGCGTTTGCGGGAGCTCCTGGTCAACAACGGCCTGCATCCCATACCCGGAAGCATGCTGCGCGCATACGGAATGGTGACAGTGTGGTGAAGCGGCTACTCCGAATCTGCACGGTCATTGCATGGATTTCGTTTGCATCGCTTGCACTGACCTATTGGTGGATTCGTCATCCCGACCTTGTCCCTGCCCCGCCGCTAGCGCTCTCGCTGTGGCTGGACCGCCTGTTCTCCGCGCACGATTGCGAGTCTTCAGCGAATTTCGATATCTACTACGCACTTGTCGTGTCCGCGGCGGTAGTAAGCCTTCTTACGTTCATCTGCTGCCGGATCTTCGGACGGTTCAATCGATCCCGTCTCGAATGACCTCTTGGGCGCCGCGTCCCGCGCGCCGGACCGCCCGCTTCGCAAATGCTGGAACCGGGCGGCGAGATGACGAAGCGCGGCACGCCGCCGTCACGACGCGCGCCGCGCCGCCGCTTCGATATAGCGCGCGAGAAACCCCGGCAGTGCCGGATCGCCGCAGTTCGCGACGTTGAAGCGCGTCCATGTCGACGACGACTGCTGCGGCGAGAACAGGCTTCCCGGCGTCAGCAGGAACCCTTCCTCGTGCGCGGCGGCCGCGAGCGCGTCCGAATCGACGCCCGTGTCGGCCCACAGGAACATCCCCGCCGCCGGCATCGTGAAGAGCCGCAGCCCGGTACGCTCGAGCATCCGCGCGGTCTTGTCGCGCACGCCGTCGAGCCGCGCGCGTAGCCGCTCGACGTGACGCCGGTAATGCCCTTCGGTCAGGATCTTGTACAACACGCGCTCGTTGAGCTCCGGCGTCGTCATCCCGACCAGCATCTTCTGGTCGGTGACCGCCTTCGCGATCTCCGGCGCGCAGGCGACATAGCCGACCCGCAAATTCGCCGCGAGCGTCTTCGAATAGCTGCCCAGGTAGATCACGCGCTTCAACTGGTCGAGACTCGCGAGTCGCGTGGCCGGATAGCTCGGTGGGCACAGGTCGCCGTACACGTCGTCCTCGACCACGAGGAAGTCGTACGCCTCGGCAAGCTTCAGGATCCGGAACGCCTGCGCCGCGGACAGCGACGTGCCGGTCGGATTCTGCAGCACCGAATTGATCACGAGCATCTTGGGCCGCCACATCTGCACGAGCGTTTCCAGCGCGTCGAGATCGGGGCCGTCGGGCGTATAGGGCATGCCGACCAGTTGCGCGCCCTGCGACGCGAAGCGGCCGAACATCTGGAACCACGCGGGATCGCCGACGATCACCGCATCGCCGGGCCGCACGTAGATCCGCGAGATCAGGTCGATCGCCTGCGTGATGCCCGACACCAGCACGAGCTGCTCGGGTTTCGCGCCGATCTCGACTTCCGCGAGCCGCGTCTGCAATTGCTGGCGCAGCGGCAGGAAGCCCTGCGCGGTGCCGAAACCGAGCATCTGCGCGCCGGACTGGCGCCCGAGCGCGCGCAGCGCGCCGGTGATCAGCTCGCCGTCGAGCCAGCGGCCTGGCAGGTAGCCGAGACCCGGCCCTTTTTCCGGGCTGACGGTATGCAGCATGTTGCGCAGCAGCCAGACGACGTCGATCGTGTTGTGCACGGGCGCGGCCTCGGCCACGCGCACCACGTTGTCGGCCGGCTGCGGGCCGGTGGCCGTGCGCTCGCGCACGTAGAAGCCCGAGCCGCGTCGCGAGTCGAGGTAGCCCTGCGCGACGAGCCGTTCGTACGCTTCCACCACGGTAAAGCGCGACACGCTCTTGTCGAGCGCGAGCTTGCGGATCGACGGCATGCGCATGCCGGGCCGGAACACGCGTTCGTCGATTCGGCGCCGCGCCCACTGGACGAGCTGGTCGACGAGCGTGAGCGTGGCCGTATCGTGCGGCGCGGGAATCTGGGCGAGTGGGACGGTGGACATGAGCGGCGACTCCAACTGTACCGAAGGCTATCGCGCCGATTGTACCGTTACTGTGCCGGTGCCGACGATTACAGTTGACCGGAATGGCGATCGTGCGGCCGCCGTCGCGGCCTTGCCGCACGCGGCGCCGCACCGCCGGGCCCGTATCGCGGCCCGGGCACCGGCCGGTTCCGCAACCGCCCGGCGCATCGCCCGCCTACCATGACACTTTCGCTTCCCGACCGACGTTCATGCCAGCCCGCTCCCTGACCCTCGACCATCTCGTGATCGCCGCGCGCACGCTCGACGAAGGCGTGCGCCATGTCGCCGCGTCGCTCGGCATCGAACCGGCCGGCGGCGGCCGCCATCCGCTGATGCGCACCCATAACGCGCTGTTCGGCGCGTGGGGCGGGCTGTACCTCGAAGTGATCGCGATCGATCCCGATGCTCCCGTCACGGGCGACGACGCCACGCCGCCGCGCACGCGGCTGTTCGGCCTCGACGATCCGGCGATGCATGCCAGACTCGCGCAGGGCCCGTTCCTCGCGCACTGGGTCGCACGCGTCGACCGCCCGCGCCAGCTCGCGATGTGGCAAAGCCAGTACCCGGCGCGCATCGCGCCGGTCGTCGCGATGCGGCGCGACGACCTGAGCTGGGGTCTCACGGTGCCCGACGACGGCGCCTTCCCCGCTTGGCAAGGCGCCGGCGACGGCCTCGTGCCATCGCTGATCCAGTGGGACAGCCCGCGCCACCCGGCCGAATCGCTGCCGAACGACGGCGTCGCACTGAAGGCGCTCAAGGGCGTCCACCCGCGTGCGGACGTCATCCGCGAGCAGCTCGACTGGCTCGGCGCGGGCCATCTGCTCGACCTCGACAGCGGCGACGGCCCGCCGGCGCTCGTCGCCGAATTCGACACGCCGCAAGGCGCACGCACGCTGCGCTGAACGCCGCTGCCGCCCCTCGATTACACGAAACCCGCAATACGGAGACACCCATTTCATGAATTCGCGCGAAACCCGGGGCATGCTGCTCGGCCTCATCGGCGTGATGATCTTCAGCCTGACGCTGCCGATGACGCGTATCGTCGTCTCCGAACTCAACCCGCTGCTGAACGGGCTCGGCCGCGCGCTCGCCGCGTCGGTGCCGGCCGGCCTGCTGCTGTGGTGGCGCCGCGAACGGCTGCCGACCCGCGCGCAGTTGAAAAGCCTCGCGGTCGTGTCGGCCGGCGTGATCATTGCGTATCCGGTGTTCTCCGCCTGGGCGATGAAAACCGTGCCGGCCTCGCACGGCGCGGTCGTGAACGGGCTGCAGCCGCTGTTCGTCGCACTGTACGCGGCGTGGCTGTCGCACGAACGGCCGTCGAAGGCGTTCTGGGCCAGCGCGCTGGCGGGCAGCGCGCTCGTGATCGCGTTCGCGCTGCGCGACGGCGGCGGCACGGTGCAGGCCGGCGACGCGCTGATGCTCGTCGCGGTCGGCATCGGCGCGCTCGGCTATGCGGAAGGCGCGCGCCTCGCGCGCCAGATCGGCGGCTGGCAGGTGATCTGCTGGGCGCTCGTCGTGTCCGCACCGTTCCTGGTGCTGCCGGTCGGCTGGCTCGCGTGGATGCAGCACGTCGCGCACCCTGCCCCGCTCGCGTTGCGCACGTGGCTCGCATTCGGTTACGTGACCCTTTTTTCGCAATTCATCGGCTTTTTCGCGTGGTACGCCGGGCTCGCCATGGGCGGCATCGCGCGCGTGGGCCAGGTGCAGCTGCTGCAGATCTTCTTCACGATCGCCTTTTCCGCGCTGCTGTTCGGCGAGACGGTGACGCCGTCGACGTGGCTGTTCGCGGCCGCCGTGATCGCGACCGTGATGCTCGGCCGGCGCTCGGCGGTGGCCACGGCCCCGCGTCCCGCTCGCGCCGGTTGATGAGGTGCGCCATAATGTTCGTTTTGCCTGAACGGTTGTGCCCACCCGGCCGCGACGGCCCGGTCGCGCTCCCGCACGCCCACCCGGCCGCGTCGACGCGATCAGCCCGATCGACCTTTCTTGACTGACCACGATATCCGAACGAGGAGACTATGAATCCGAGCGACCTGCATCCGCCGCACTGGCAGCTTTCCGAACGCGCCCGCAAGCTGACGAGTTCTGCGATCCGCGAGATCCTGAAGGTCACGGAACGCCCCGAGGTCATCTCGTTCGCAGGCGGCCTGCCCGCTCCCGCGACGTTCCCGGCCGAGCGCATGCGCGCCGCCGCCGACCGCGTGCTGCGCGACGCGCCGGCCGCCGCGCTCCAGTACAGCGCGACCGAAGGCTACCTGCCGCTGCGCGAATGGATCGCCGAGCGCTACAGCGTGCGCGTGTCGCAGGTGCTGATCACGACCGGCTCGCAGCAGGCGCTCGACCTGCTCGGCAAGGCGCTGATCGATCCGGACAGCCCGATCCTCGTCGAAACCCCGACCTACCTCGGCGCGCTGCAGTCGTTCTCGCTGTACGAGCCGCGCTACGTGCAGGTGCCGACCGACGAGCTGGGCCTGCTGTCCGAAGGCCTCACGCCCGATCTGACGCAAGGCGCGCGCCTGCTGTACGCGCAGCCGAACTTCCAGAATCCGACCGGCCGCCGCCTGCCCGTCGAGCGCCGCCGCGCGCTCGCCGCGTTCGCGCAGTCGAGCCCGTTCCCGGTGCTGGAAGACGACCCTTACGGCGCGCTGAACTACCAGGGCGAGCCGCTGCCGACGATGCTGTCGATGGCGCCGGACCATATCGTGCACCTCGGCACGTTCTCGAAGGTGCTCGCGCCGGGCCTGCGGATCGGCTACATCATTGCCCCCGAGGAACTCCACTTCAAGCTCGTGCAGGCCAAGCAGGCCACCGACCTGCACACGCCGACGCTCACGCAGCGCATCGCGCACGAAGTGATCAAGGACGGCTTCCTCGACGAGCACATCCCGACGATCCGCCAGCTGTACGGCGCGCAATGCGAGGCGATGCTCGCGTCGCTCGCGCGCCACATGCCGGAAGGCGTCACGTGGAATCGCCCGGACGGCGGCATGTTCATCTGGGTGAACCTGCCCGCGCAGATCGACAGCATGAAGCTGCTCGAGGCCGCGGTCGCCAACCACGTCGCCTTCGTGCCGGGCGCGCCGTTCTTCGCGAACGACCCGCAGCAGAACACGCTGCGCCTGTCGTTCGTGACGGTGCCGCCGGAGAAGATCGAGGAAGGCGTCGCGCGTCTCGGCAAGCTGCTGCGCGAGCGTCTCTGATCCCCTTTTTCCTGTCACGACTCTCAACGAGGAATCGAACACATGGCTAACGTCTACGACAAACTGAAGTCGCTCGGCATCGAACTCCCGACCGCCGGCGCACCGGCCGCCGCCTACGTGATGAGCGCGCAAAGCGGAAACACGGTCTACCTGTCGGGCCACATCGCGAAGAAGGACGGCAAGGTCTGGGCCGGCAAGCTCGGCGCGGATCTGCAGACGGAAGACGGCAAGGCGGCCGCCCGCTCGATCGCGATCGACCTGCTCGCGACGCTGCACGCGCACACCGGCGACCTGAACAAGGTCACGCGCATCGTGAAGCTGATGAGCCTCGTCAACTCGACGCTCGACTTCACCGAACAGCACGTCGTGACGAACGGTGCGTCGGAACTGATCGCCGAAGTGTTCGGCGACGCAGGCAAGCACGCGCGTTCGGCGTTCGGCGTCGCGCAGATTCCGCTCGGCGCGTGCGTCGAGATCGAACTGATCGCCGAAGTCGCGTAACGGGCGCATCGAGATGACCGGTCGTCTCGTCCGCTTCAAGCAGGTCGACGTCTTCACGTCGGTGCCGTTCAAGGGCAACCCGCTCGCCGTCGTGTTCGACGCCGATTCGCTCGGCGACGACGCCATGCTCGAGATTGCCCGCTGGACGAACCTGTCGGAAACGACGTTCGTCTGCACGCCGACCGATCCGGACGCCGACTACCGCGTACGGATCTTCACGACGGCCGGTGAACTGCCGTTCGCCGGCCACCCGACGCTCGGCACCGCCCATGCGTTCCTGGAAAGCGGCGCGAGGCCACGCACGCCGGGCCGGCTGATCCAGCAGTGCGGGGTCGGCCGGGTCGCGCTGCGCGAGCAGGCCGGCGGCTGGGCGTTCGCCGCGCCGCCGGCCCGCGTCACGCCGCTCGACCGTTCGGACTACGCGGCGCTGGCTGCCGCGTTGCGCAGCGACGCGATCGACCTGGAAGCCGAGCCGTGCGCGGTGGACAACGGCGCGCCGTGGCTGGTCGTGCGGCTGAAGTCGGCCGACGCGTGCATCGGTCTGTCGCCGGATCCGGCCGCGCTGGAGGCGCTCACGCACCGCTACGGCATGGACGGCCTCGCGGTCTACGCGCCGCACGCCGAAGGCGGCCCCGCGACGTTCGAAATCCGCTGCCTGATGACGGGCGGCAACTTCGGCTTCGGCGAGGACCCGGTCACCGGCAGCGCAAACGCCGCGCTGGCCGGGCTGCTGACGCGGCAGGAACGCCGCCCCGGCCAGTCGTATACGGCCCGCCAGGGTACGGCGATCGGCCGCGACGGCCGCATCTCCGTCAGCTATGACGAAGATGGCACCACGTGGATCGGCGGCCACGTCGTCACGGTCGTCGACGGCACCTTCCGGTCGCCCGTGTAACATTTCGCGATGTGCGCTGGCGCCGGCCCGCCGGCGCCCCTACGATTCGCCCAACTATCGCAAAAGCGTTCCAGCCAGTAATATCGGGCCTAATCCGTTGTTTCGGAGGTCTGTCCATGGTTGCGTGTCCCGCGAACGAACAGACGTCGGGACAACCCGAACCATAGCCAGCCATCCTGACGGATGACGCACGCGAGCAGGACGCCGCCCTCTCAGATGAGCTCCGCCCGGTCAAACCACACGCCGCCGACCCGACCGCTGCGCGCGCCGCGCAAGTCGCGCCGACGCGCGCTGTTCGCGATCCCGCTGCTCGGGATGCTGGCGCTCGCGCTGCTGTGGGCGGTGATCGTCGCGCGGCTGTCGGTCGAAAAGGACAGCGCGTACAAGGAAGCGGCGGCTTCTGCGGCGATCCTGTCGTCCGCGCTCGAACAGCACACGGTCAAGGCCATCCATCAGGTCGACCAGATCACCCGCTTCGTCAAGTTCGAATTCGAGAAATCGCCCGCGCACTTCAACCTCGCGAGCGCGGTCGAAAAAGGCGTTGTGCCGAGCGACACGCTGATCCAGGTTTCGCTCGTCAACGCGAAGGGCGTCCTGTTCGCGAACACGGCCGAACTCCATCCGAAGCCGATCAACCTGGCCGACCGCGAGCACTTCAAGGTCCACCTCGCGCACAACGACGATCGCCTGTACATCAGCAAGCCCGTGCTCGGCCGCGTGTCGAGCCACTGGACGCTGCAGATGACGCGGCGCCTGAACAATCCGGACGGCAGCTTCGCGGGCATCGTCGTGGTGTCGGAAGACCCGAGCTACTTCACGAACGACTTCTACAACAACGCGGCGATCGGCAAGGAAGGCGTGATCGCCGTGGTGTCCGACACGGGTACCGTCCTCGCGCGGCGAACCGGCTCGCTCAACAACGCGCCCGGTGCGTTCTCCGCGTCGGGCGTCTATCCGATCGCCGAGCGCGTGACGGGCACGATCATCGACCCGATCGACGGCGTGACGCGCATCGTGTCGTACCGCCACCTCGACGGCTATCCGCTCGCGGTGATGGTCGGGCTGTCGCAGTCCGAGGAATTCGCGGACTACTACCACACGCGCAACGTCTATCTGCTGATGACGAGCTTCATCACACTCGCGATGCTCGCATTCTTCGGCGTCGCGACGGGGTTGATCGGCAAACTGCTCGGCCGCGAGCGCGAGATGACCCAGCTCGCCGAATACGATCTCCTCACCGGCCTCGCGAACCGCTACGCGACGCTGCGCGGGCTGCGCAACGACGTGTCGATGCCGGCCAGCCTGTCGCGGCTCGGCCTGCTGTTCATCGACCTCGACAACTTCAAGACCGTCAACGACACGCTCGGCCACAACGCCGGCGACATCGTGCTGCAGATGACCGCGTCGCGCCTGTCGGATGCCGTCGGCGACGAAGGGTCGCTCGCACGGATTGGCGGCGACGAGTTCGTCGTCGTGATGAAGGGCGACGACGTCGAACGGCGCGCGGTGCGGCTCGCGGAAGCGATCATCCGGATGTTCGCCGAGCCGTTCGACGTGCGCGGCAGTTCGTTCGTGCTGCACGCGAGCATCGGCATCGCGCTGCACACCGTCGCGAACGAAAGCGAGATCGACCTGCTGAAGAAGGCAGACCTTGCAATGTACAGCGCGAAGGACGCGGGCAAGAACTGCTACCAGTTCTACGCGCCGCACCTGTCGCATCGCGCGGACCACCTGATGCGCTGGGAACAGCAATTGCGCGTCGCGCTCGCCGAGGGGCAGCTGTTCCTCGCCTACCAGCCGAAGATCGACCTGACGCACCGCACGATCACCGGCTTCGAGGCGCTCGCGCGCTGGGATCACCCCGAGCACGGCATCATCTCCGCGAACGAATTCATTTCGATTGCCGAGTCGACGGGCCTGATCGTGCCGATCGGCGACTTCGTGATCCGCACCGCGTGCGAACAGATCGCGCGCTGGCGCGACGACGGCCACGACACGCTGACGCTCGCGGTCAACATCTCGCCGGTGCAGTTCTGGCGCGGCGACCTGATCGAGACGATTTCGCAGGCGCTGCAGGACACCGGCATCGAGGCGAACCGGCTCGAAATCGAGATCACCGAGACCGCGATGATGGAGTATCCGGAGCTCGTGTCCGAGAAGATCGTCGCGTTGAAGAAGCTCGGCATCCGGATCGCGCTCGACGATTTCGGCACCGGCTATTCGTCGCTGTCGTACCTGCACCGCTTCTCCGTCGATACGCTGAAGGTCGACCGCTCGTTCGTGCAGGCGATTCCGAACGATCGCAGCGTGTGCGTGATGGTGTCGTCGATCGTGCATCTCGCGCGCTCGCTCGGCCTGACGGTGGTCGTCGAAGGCACCGAAACCGAGGAGCAGATCGCATGGCTGTCCGCGCTCGGCGAGATCGAGGCGCAGGGCTTCCTGTTCTCCCGCCCCGTGCCGGCCGACGCGATCCCCGCGCTGATCGCGCGCTTCGGCGTGCGCGGCGACCGGCCGAGTGTCCTCGCGCACCGCGCAACCGGCAGCACGGGCGCCTGAGCCCGCTGCTCCCAGCCCGCGCGGCTATGTTGCGCAGCACACCGATTATTTCGGTTTCCGATCCGGTTGTTTAGTTCATTAACTAGCGTTTTCGCGCATGGCAGTGTCACGATGCGCGGCGGACAATCGGGAGGGCCATCGTGTCGGCGGGCCGCCGGCACGTTTCCACGCGCGAGACCAGGCCCAGCGCCAACAGCACCGTCATGACAACCATCGAAGTCGAAGCGGCCGAACGTGTCGAACAGACACAGGCATCCCTATGGGCCTTGTTCAAGGTCGTGGCCGGCATTTCCGCCGTGTCGTGGGGCGGGCTTTCGATGATGGCGCAGCTCGAACGCCACTACGTCGACCGGTTGCAGCGCATCGAGCCGCACGTGTTCGCCGATCTCGTCGCGCTCGCATGGCTCGTGCCAGGCCCCGTCGGCTGCAATGTTGCGGTGCAGGTCGGCCAGACGCTGCACGGCCGCATCGGCGCATGGATCGCCGGCATCGCGAGCGTGCTGCCGTTCTCCGTGTTGATGACGCTGTTCGCGATCTTCTACCGCACGCCGATCGTGCGCTCGCTCGCGGCGCCGATGCTGATCAATCACTTCGGGATGGTGCTCGCCGCGCTGATCGGCGTCACGTGGGTCAAGCAGCTGCGCACGCTCGCGAGCACGCGGCTCGAACGGGCGATCGCCGCGCTCTCGACGATTCTGCTCGCTTTCGCGCATAGTCCGGCCGCTTTCGTCGGGATTCTCTTCGCTGCGTTCGCGGCCGGCTGGCTGACCGGGCCGCCGCAACACGACGCGGTCGACTTCACGCTGTCCAAACGCGACCGCAACCTGCTCGTGCTGCTCGCCGTGCTCGTCGCGCTGTTCGCGCTGCCGCTGCCCGGCGACTACCAGGAGACGCTGCTGTGGCCGCGGCTCGCCGGCGCCGGCATGACACTGTTCGGCGGCGGCTTCTCCGCGCTGCCCGTGCTCAAGACGCTGTTCGTGTCGCCGGCCACCGGCATCTCCGATCACGACTTCACGCTCGCGTTCGCGTTGTCGCCGGTGTCGCCCGGCCCGCTGCTGAACGTCGTGCCGTTTCTCGGCTACCTGACCGACGGCTGGACCGGCGCGCTGCTCGCGACCGCCGCGCTGTTCATTCCGTCGGGGTGTCTCGTCGTGTTCGCGCAGAACCATCTGTTCCGGCTCAAGCGCCACTCGCGCTTCGAGCACGGGATGCGCCTGCTGCGCGCGGCGACGACGGGTTTTCTCGTCGTCGCCGTCGTGAGGATCCTGCACCGCGAACCGGCCGATCCCGTCTACTGGCTCACGGGCGCCTTTGCGACGCTGTGCTTCGCGCGCTTCAAGGTGCCCGTGTACGCCGTCTACGGTGCGGTCGCGATCGTATGCGGCGGATGGCTGTTGTGGGCCGCCATCGCGCACTGACGGCAACCCCTCCCACCACCGCCGGCCGCTCGCCGCTCAGCTCGCCTGCACCGCGACGCGGCGTGCGACCCAGCGTGCACGCAGCGCGTCGTACGCGAGGTTGAAGCAGAACGTGTACGGCAGGAAGAACAGCACGATGCCGAGGTCGAGCAGCAGCGCCTCGACGAGGCTCACGTTCAGCCACCACGCGGCCACCGGCACCACCATCGCGACCAGGCCGAGCTCGAACACGACCGCGTGCGCGATCCGCATCCCGAGCGTGCGCGTGAGGCCGGCGCGGCGCTCAAAACGGTCGAACAGCGTATTGAACGTCATGTTCCAGGCCATCGCGATCAGCGACACCATCACCGTCAGCACGCCGACGTGCGATACCGGCATGTCAAGCAGCCACGCGCCGATCGGCGCGCACAGCGCGATCGCCACCAGCTCGAACGTCAGCGCGTGAACGAGGCGTTCCGTCACCGTTTTGTTCATCTGTTTCATGGTTCCCTCCAATTAATCTGTGCAACGTATGCCGGCCATTTTGATCGGCGCAACTGCATGAATCCAGTTTGATATCATCGGTTTTACCGATATAACAATGTGAGATCCACGCATGCGCCACGCCCCCGAAGCCCTGCTCGCCTTCGCCGAAGCCGCGCTGCTCGGCTCGTTCACGGCCGCCGCGCGCAAGCTCGGCAAGCGCCAGTCGACGGTGTCCGAAGCGATCGCGAACCTCGAGATCGATCTCGGCGTGCAGCTGTTCGACCGCTCGACGCGCACACCGACGCTGACCGATGCCGGACGCGCACTGCTGCCGCAGGTGCAGCGCGCACTGGAAGCCGGCGCGGCGATCGACCGCACCGCCGCGCGGCTCGCGCAGGGGGAGGAAGCACGGCTGACGCTCGTCGTGTCCGATACGTATCAATCGAAGCGTTACGAGGAAACCTTGATGGCGCTCGAGCGGCGCTTTCCGACGCTGGAACTCGAATGCCAGATTGCCGAACACGAGGACGTGCTCGACCTGATCCAGCAGGGCCGCGCACAGCTCGGGCTGATGGCCGCGCGCGCCGTCTACCCGCCCGATATCGGCGCGGCGACGGTGGCGGAGGAATCGGAGATCGGGCTGTTCGTCGGGCGCACGCACGCGCTGGCGGCCTGCGGCGACGCTGACGTGCCGCATTCGGCGCTGCGCGACGCGCGCGAGCTGCGCCTCAACACGTACGTGAAACCGGAGGATCGCGGCGCCGACGACCGGATCGTCATCGGCACGCAGCGCTGGCTCGCGCCGAGCTACCTGATGCTGCTGGAGATGGCGGTGCTGGGGTTCGGCTGGGCCGAGCTGCCGCGCTGGATGGTCGAGCACTTCGCGCGCGATCGCCTCTGCGAGCTGCGCTCGCGCGGCTGGCCGCGCCGCGTGCGGGTCGATGCGGTGTGGTCGCGCAACCGGCCGCTCGGCCCGGCCGGCGCGTGGCTGCTCGACGCGATGCTGGCCGCATAGCGGCGCGCGGCATCGCGCCGGCGGCAGGCGCCGAACGGCGCCGCAAGGTCAGGCGTTCACGCTCAGAAGCCGCGCGACAGCACGGCCGCGCCGATCGTCACGACGCCGAGCACGAGGTTGACGACGACGAGCAGGCGCACCGTGTTCACCGCGCGCGCGCCGTCCGGCCAGTTCTGCGCCTGCACCGCGCGGCGGATGCGCGGGAACAGCGCGAAGCGGATGTGGCCGAAGATCAGCATCATCACAACACCGAGCCCCGCCATCGCGTGCAGCGTCCACGTCGCGTGCGCGCCGCCGAATGCGGTGAGCAGGAAACCGCCGGACAGCAGGATCACGATCACCGACCCCGACACCCAGTTGAAGAAGCGGCCGAACACGCCCTCGATCAGCGGCAGCCGCAACTGCGGCGTCAGGTCGGACAGCGCCGGGCGCAGGCAGAAGTTCGCGAAGACCATCCCGCCCACCCACACGGCGACGGCCAGCAGATGAAGAAACAGCGCGACGGCAACGGCGTGGGACATGGCGGCAATCCTGGTATGAGTTGAGTGCAACGAACGGCCGCGTCACGCGCGGTCTCGAGCGACGTTCGACCGGCGCGCCGCCGCGCGGTTCAGACCCTTGGCGGAATTTCACAATATTTTGCAAGTTCCGTGTGACGGCGCCACTCGCGCTTACCTGAATGCGTCGCGCAAAAAAGAACCGGCCGCACGCCCGCCGAAGCGGAGGTGCGGCCTTCGATGCCGGTCGAACCGGCCAACGGATGCGGCGTCAGCCGAGCAGCGGACGCAGCTCGTTGACGACCTTGAGCTTCGTTTCCGGCGCGCGACCCTTGCGTGCACGCTTGCCGACGTGCGGCGCGAGCCCCGCGTACGACAGCGTTTCGTCCTGCGCCTTGCCGCCGCGACCGGTGCCGATCAGCACGACGCCGGCCGGGTCGATCGCGAGCGCCTGCACGAGCGTTTCCTTGTCGTCGAGCGCCATCAGGATCACGCCGCGACCGCCGCCCGACAGCGTTTTCATCTCGTCCATCCCGAACACCAGCAGACGGCCGCCGCTCGACAGACATGCGACCTGCGTCGCGTTCGGCAGCACGGGCATCGGCGCGAGCGGCACCGCGCCCGCATCGATGGTCATGAACGACTTGCCGGCCTTCACGCGGCTCACCATGTCGCCGACCTTCGCGAGGAAGCCGAAGCCGTTGCTCGACGCGAGCAGCAGTTGCTGGTCGGCCGGCGCCGCGTAGTAGTGCATCAGGTGCGAGCCCGACTCGAGCTCGATCAGCGACGTCACCGGCACGCCGTCGCCGCGCCCGCCCGGCAGCACCGACACGTCGACCGAGTACACGCGGCCGCTGCTGCCCCACGCGATCATTCGATCGGGCGTGCGGCACTGGAACGCTGCATACAGGTGATCGCCTGCCTTGAACGAGAAGCCGGCCGGGTCGAGCCCGTGGCCCTTCAGCGCACGCACCCAGCCCTTCTGCGATACGACGACCGTCACCGGCTCGTCGACGACCTTCGCCTCGAACGTCGCGCGCTTTTCCTGCTGGATCAGCGTGCGGCGATCGTCGCCGTACTGCTTCGCATCGGCCTCGATCTCCTTGATCATCAGCCGCTTCATCGCGCTTTCGTTCGCGAGCAGTTCCTCGAGCTTCGCCTTCTCGTCGCGCAGCGCCTCGAGTTCCTTCTCGATCTTGATCTTCTCGAGCCGCGCAAGCTGACGCAGGCGGATTTCGAGGATGTCTTCGGCCTGGCGGTCGCTGAGGCCGAACGCGCTCATCAGCGCGGCCTTCGGCTCATCCGACTCGCGGATGATGCGGATCACCTCGTCGATGTTCAGGAAGACGATCATCCGCCCTTCGAGGATGTGGATGCGGTCGTCGACCTTCGCGAGACGATGGCGGCAGCGGCGCGTCATCGTCAGCTGGCGGAACTTCACCCATTCGTCGAGGATCGTCAGCAGCCCCTTCTGGCCCGGCCGGCCGTCGGCGCCGATCATCACGAGGTTCAGTGTCGCGTTCGACTCGAGGCTCGTGTACGCGAGCAGCGTGTTCACGAATTCCGTCTGGTCGATCGTGCGCGACTTCGGCTCGAACACGAGCCGCACCGCCGCTTCCTTGCCCGACTCGTCGCGCACCGCGTCGAGCAGGTCGAGCATCGCCTTCTTGGTGTTGAGCTGCTCGGGCGTGAGCGTCTTCTTGCCGAGCTTGAGCTTCGGGTTGGTGAGTTCCTCGATTTCCTCGAGCACCTTCTGGCCCGACGTGTTCGGCGGCAACTCGGTGACGACCAGCTGCCACTGGCCGCGTGCGAGATCCTCGATCCTCCAGCGCGCGCGCACCTTCAGGCTGCCGCGGCCGGTTTCATAGGCCGCCGCGATCTCGGTGTCGCTCGAGATGATCTGGCCGCCGCCCGGGAAGTCCGGGCCGGGGATCAGGTTCATCAGCTCCGCATGCGTGAGCTTCGGATTGCGGATCAACGCGACCGCCGCCGCCGCGACCTCGCGCAGGTTGTGCGACGGAATCTCGGTCGCGAGACCGACCGCGATGCCCGACGCGCCGTTCAACAGCACGAACGGCATGCGGCTCGGCAGCGTCTTCGGTTCCTCGAACGAGCCGTCGTAGTTCGGCATGAAGTCGACCGTGCCCTGGTCGATCTCGTCGAGCAGCAGCTTCGAGATCGGCGTGAGCCGAGCTTCGGTGTATCGCATCGCCGCCGCGCCGTCGCCGTCGCGCGAGCCGAAGTTGCCCTGCCCGTCGATCAGCGGATAGCGCAGCGAGAAATCCTGCGCGAGACGCACGAGCGCGTCGTATGCCGACTGGTCGCCGTGCGGGTGGTATTTACCGAGCACGTCGCCGACCACGCGCGCCGACTTCACCGGCTTCGCGTCCGGGCCGAGGCCCATTTCGTTCATCGCGAACAGGATCCGGCGCTGCACCGGCTTCTGGCCGTCGCACACGTCGGGCAGCGCGCGGCTCTTCACGACGCTGACCGCGTAGCTGAGGTACGCCTGCTCCGCGTAGTTGCCGAGCGTCAGCGCATCGGCGTCCGGTGCGTCGGATCCGGCGAAGAGATCGGAAGTATTGTCGTCCATCTGAATTCCGTATTCGTAAGTGGCGTGAGGCCGGGCCGGGCGTCATGCCCGGCCGCGCGGGTTTAGATGTCCGCTTCGACGTCGTTGCCCTTTTCCTCGAGCCAGCCGCGTCGCGCGGCTGCCTCGCCCTTGCCCATCAGCATGGTCATCCGCGCGACGGTCGCCTCGTAGTCGAGTTCGCCGAGCTTCACCGGCATCAGGCGGCGCGTGTCGGGGTTCATCGTCGTGTCCCACAACTGCTCCGCGCTCATTTCGCCGAGACCCTTGAAGCGGCTGATGCTCCACTGCGTTTCGCGCACGCCGTCCTTGCGCAGCTTGTCGAGCGTCGCCTCGAGTTCACCTTCGTCGAGCGCATAGAGCTTCTGCGCGGGCTTCTTGCCGCGCGCGGGCGCATCGACGCGGAACAGCGGCGGCCGCGCGACATGCACGTGACCGCGCTCGATCAGCTGCGGGAAATGCTTGAAGAACAGCGTAAGCAGCAGCACCTGGATGTGCGAGCCGTCGACGTCCGCGTCCGACAGGATGCAGATCTTGCCGTAGCGCAGGTTCGACAGGTCGACAGTGTCGTCGGGGCTATGCGGATCGACGCCGATCGCGACCGAGATGTCGTGCACCTCGTTGTTCGCGAACAGGCGGTCACGCTCGGTTTCCCACGTATTCAGCACCTTGCCGCGCAGCGGCAGGATCGCCTGATATTCCTTGTCGCGGCCCATCTTCGCGGAACCGCCCGCCGAGTCGCCCTCGACGAGGAACAGTTCGTTGCGCGCGATATCTTCCGTCTCGCAGTCGGTCAGCTTGCCCGGCAGCACCGCGACGCCCGAGCTCTTGCGCTTCTCGACCTTCTGGCCGGCGCGCGTGCGCGCCTGCGCCTGCTTGATCACCAGCTCGGCGAGCTTCTTGCCGTGCTCGACGTGCTGGTTCAGCCACAATTCGAGCGCCGGACGCGAGAACGACGATACGAGCTTCACCGCGTCGCGGCTGTTCAGGCGCTCCTTGATCTGCCCCTGGAACTGCGGATCCAGCACCTTCGCGGACAGCACGAACGACACGCGCGCGAACACGTCTTCCGCGAGCAGCTTCACGCCCTTCGGCTGCAGGTTGTGCAGTTCGACGAAGCTCTTGACTGCCTGGTAGAGACCGTCGCGCAGGCCCGACTCGTGCGTGCCGCCGGCCGGCGTCGGGATCAGGTTCACGTACGACTCGCGCACGAGCGATCCTTCCTCGCTCCATGCGACGACCCACGACGCGCCTTCCCCTTCGGCGAAGGTTTCGTCGGTCGAACGCGCATCGGCGAAGCGCTCGCCTTCGAACAGCGGAATCAGCAGCTCGCTGCCGTTCATCTCGTCGAGCAGGTAGCCGCGCAGGCCGTCCTCGTACTTCCACGCCTGGCGCTCGCCAGTCTTCTCGTTGACGAGCACGACTTCGACGCCCGGCAGCAGCACGGCCTTCGAGCGCAGCAGACGCTGCAGCTCGCCGAGCGGCAGGTTCGGCGAATCGAAATACTTCGGATTCGGCCAGACCTGCACGCGCGTGCCGGACTTCTTCTCGCCGCGGCCCGCGCCTTGCGTCGCGAGCGGCTTCACGACGTCGCCTTCGGCGAAGCCGAGCTCGGCGATCTTGCCGTCGCGCCAGACCGTCACGTCGAGACGCGTCGCGAGCGCGTTCGTCACCGACACGCCGACGCCGTGCAGGCCGCCCGAGAACGTGTACGCGCCGCCGGCGGCCTTGTCGAACTTGCCGCCCGCGTGCAGGCGCGTGAACACGATCTCGACGACCGGCACGCCCTCTTCGGGGTGCATCCCGAACGGGATGCCGCGGCCGTCGTCCTCGACCGACACCGACTGGTCGGCATGCAACGTGACCGTGATCTGCTTGCCGTAGCCGCCGAGCGCCTCGTCGGACGCGTTGTCGATGACTTCCTGAATGATGTGCAGCGGATTTTCGGTACGGGTGTACATGCCGGGCCGCTGCTTGACCGGCTCGAGACCCTTGAGCACCTTGATCGATGCTTCGCTATAGGCCGCGCTGGGCTTCTTCGTTGACATAGGCGCTGAATTTCGTCATTCATCGGGACGTTGTCCACACCTCGTGTGGATAACGTCGTGGACAAAACGTTGAGTTCCGTAAAAAAGCGAATCGAAACAACGGTGTGCTTGGACTGCTCCGAAAGCGGGCGCGCGGCGTTCGCTGCGCTGCCCGGGACGCGCGGTATTTTACTGGTTCCGCGTGGCGCGCCGTCGCAAGATCACTCACGCGGCGCACGGGGCGTCAGACCGGCTTGCGCTTTGCCTCGAGCGTCTCCCACCGTTCGAGCGCGGCGAGGAGCTCGTCGTCGATCGCCGCGAACCGTTCGGTCAGGCGCGTGCCTTCCTGCGGATCCTTCGCGAAGATCGAACCGTCCTCCAGCTGCGCGTTGATCGTCTTCTGTTCTTCCTCGAGCGCCGCGATCTTCTCCGGCAGCGCATCGAGTTCGCGCTGCTCGTTGAACGACAGCTTCACCGTGCGCTGTGCGTTGCGGCCGGCCGCGCTTTTCGCCGCGTCTTCCTTGATCGGCGCCGCTTCCTTCACCGCGCGCTTCGCCGCCTCCTGCTGCGCGAGTTGCTGCGAACGCTCGCTCTGGATCTGCCAGTCGGTGAAGCCGCCGACGTATTCGCGCCACTTGCCGTCGCCCTCGGCCGCGATCACCGACGTGACGACGTTGTCGAGGAACGCGCGATCGTGGCTGACGAGCAGCACCGTGCCGTCGTAGTCGGCCAGCAGCTCTTCGAGCAGTTCGAGCGTCGGGATGTCGAGGTCGTTGGTCGGTTCGTCGAGCACCAGCACGTTGGCCGGCCGCGCGAACAGGCGCGCGAGCAGCAGCCGGTTGCGCTCGCCGCCCGACAGCGACTTCACCGGCGAGCGTGCGCGCTCCGGCGCGAACAGGAAGTCGCCGAGATAGCTCATCACGTGCTTGCGCACGCCGCCGATCTCGACCCATTCGCTACCGGGGCTGATCGTGTCGGCCAGGCTCTTTTCCTGGTCGAGCTGCGCGCGCATCTGGTCGAAATAGGCGACCTGCAGGTTCGTGCCGGTGCGCACCGTGCCCGCGTCGGGCTTCAGTTCGCCGAGGATCAGCTTGAGCAGCGTAGTCTTGCCGGCGCCGTTCGGGCCGACGAAACCGATCTTGTCGCCGCGCATGACCGTCGTCGAGAAGGTGTCGACGACCGTGCGATCGCCGTAGCGCTTCGTCACGTCCGTCAACTCCGCGACGATCTTGCCCGACTTCTCGCCCTGCGCGACGTCGAGCTTCACGTTGCCCTGCGAATTGCGGCGCTCCGCGCGCTCGTTGCGCATCTGCACGAGGCGCGCGATGCGGCCGACGCTGCGCGTGCGGCGCGCCTCGACGCCCTTGCGGATCCACACTTCTTCCTGCGCGAGCAATTTGTCGAACTTCTCGTTTTCCACGCGCTCGACTTCGAGCTGCTGCGCCTTGCGCGTCTGATACGCGGAGAAATTGCCCGGATACGACAGCAGCCGGCCGCGGTCGAGCTCGACGATGCGCGTCGCGACGCGGTCGAGGAACGCGCGATCGTGGGTGATGAACAGCAGGCCCGCGCGCTGCGAGACGAGCAGTTCTTCCAGCCAGCGGATGCCGTCGAAGTCGAGGTGGTTGGTCGGTTCGTCGAGCAGCAGCACGTCTGGCTGGAGCACGAGCGCGCGCGCCAGCGCGACACGCTTCTGCATCCCGCCCGACAGCGCGTCGACCTGCGCGTCGCCGTCCGTCAGGCCGATCTGCGCGAGCGTCATCGACACGCGCGTACGCCAGTTCCATGCATCGTGCGCATCGAGCGACGACTGCAGCGCGTTCATCCGCGCGAGCAACGCGTCGTGCTCGGCGCCTTCGGGCGTCTCCGCGAGGCGGTGCGCGATCGAATCGTATTCTTCGAGCACTTCGCGCGTGTGCGTGAGCCCCGATGCGACGGCGTCGAACACGGTCGCGCCCGGTTCGAATTCGGGCTCCTGCGGCACGTAGACGGTCACGAGCTCCTGCTGGCGCGTGATCAGCCCGTCGTCGGGCTTCGCCAGCCCGGCGACGATCTTGAGCAGCGACGACTTGCCCGCGCCGTTGCGACCGATCAGGCCGACGCGCTCGCCGGCCTCCAGCGAGAAATCCGCGTGATCGAGCAACGCGACGTGACCGAACGCGAGTTGCGCGCCGGTAATGGAATAAAGCGACATGGGGAGACGGCGGAGAGAGAAATCGGAAGCGCCCATTGTACCGGTGGCGGACGCCTGCGCCGGGATGGCCGGACGGACTAGGCCGGTGCGCGGCTCATTTCGTGCCGCGGCGGCATGACGGCGCGCCCGGCGGACGGGGCCGGCATGCGACGCGGCGATGTTGCGCAGCCCCCGCGGCGGGCATCCGGCCGCAGCTTCCCGGCCGGGTGCCCGCATGCGGGCGGTGCGATTACTTCACGTTGACCGAGATCGTCGAG
Organism: Burkholderia sp. BCC1640; assembly: GCF_902833125.1. Taxonomy (NCBI): domain Bacteria; kingdom Pseudomonadati; phylum Pseudomonadota; class Betaproteobacteria; order Burkholderiales; family Burkholderiaceae; genus Burkholderia; species Burkholderia sp. BCC1640. The sequence continues at coordinate 37,786 of NZ_CADFEF010000005.1, forward strand.
CTCAGTTCGGGACCGTACGAACGGTGCGCGCCGTCGCCGAGCTGCAGCGTCAGCGTGTGCTGGCCGGGCGGCAGCGTCACGTCGGTTTCGGTCTGGCCCTTGCCGAAGTGCAGCGAATGGTCCGTCGCGGGGATCACGTCGCCCTTCGGCACCGGCTTGCCGTCGATCAGCAGGTGATGGTGGCCCGTATCCGGCGTCATGTCGCCGGCCGGCTTGAGCCCCATGCCTTCGAGGCCGAACTTCACGTGCACGGTGCTCGACACCGTCGCGCCGTCCTTCGGCTCGACGAAAAACACGCGCGCCTCGGCGCGCGCGAGCGTCGACACGGCCAGAGCCGCGACACATACCGCACCCGCGATCCACTTCTTGTTGAGCATCGTTTACTCCTTCAGATTGAAAGGCTCACGAAGCATACACTGCGTGCCCGGCCCGCGCGATGACGCCCGTTGTTCGCGATGCGCACGTTTAAAACGACGTTGCAGAGGCGTTCGGCGAAATTCCGGTACCATTGCGCCTTTCGTCCGCCGGCCACGCCGCGGACGGCATCACAGATTTTCATCATTCCGAGCACCACATGAGCGAAGTAACCGAATACCAGAGCTGGGTCTGCCTGATTTGCGGGTGGGTCTACAACGAAGCGGAAGGCCTGCCCGACGAGGGCATCCCCGCCGGCACCCGTTTCGCCGACATTCCCGCCGACTGGCGCTGCCCGCTGTGCGACGTGGGCAAGGAAGATTTCGTCGTCGTCGATTTCTGATTCGGGCTTCCGGACATGATCGAGCGCGCGCGGCGCGCATCGGCACGCATTCCGTCCGCGCGATGCGCCGCGCGTTTGCTATACTCTGCGCGCTGTCCACATTGCCGTCCCGTTCGCGTCTTCTGTGCGTGAAACTGCGGACATGGCTCTCCCCGTAGTTCAATGGATAGAACAAGCGCCTCCTAAGCGCTAGATACAGGTTCGATTCCTGTCGGGGGGACCAAGAATCCCCCAAAGCTCCACCAGCTTCGCCACAAGAACCCCGTCACGCTTGGCTGTGCGGGGTTTTTTGTTGCAAACTTCCACCAGCAACCCCCAGTGGAAACAACCCCCGACTTGGGGTTGTTTTGGGGGTTCTGCAAAACACCCCCAGAAAACAACCCCCGAGGCACCAGCACATGGCGCTCACCGACCTCAAGGTCCGCACAGCCAAGCCCACTGAGAAACAACAGAAGCTTTATGACGGTGGCGGACTGCTGCTATTGATAACGCCGGCCGGCGGCAAGCGATGGGTTCTCAAGTACCGCGTCGACGGTAAAGAAAAGAGCCTGGCACTCGGCACGTATCCGGAGGTCTCGCTTGCCGAGGCACGCGCTCGCCGCGATAGCGCGCGTGAAAAGCTTGCCGCAGGTGTTGACCCAGGCGAAGCCAAGAAAGCCGACAAGCGCGCTGCGCAGCTGGCCGCCGCCAGCTCGTTCGAAATCGTTGCGCGCGAATGGTTTGAGACTCAGCGTGGTGGATGGTCCGAGGTGTATGCAGGCAAGGTCATCAACTGCCTAGAAGTCGACGTATTTCCTCGACTCGGCGCCCGCCCTATCGCGAGCATCGATGCTCCCGAACTGCTGGCGATCATTCGCACTGTCGAATCTCGCGGCGTTCGCGAGACGGCAAAGCGGGTACTACAGCGTTCGCGTGCCGTGTTTCAGTACGGCATCATGACCGGCCGCTGTACTCGAAACCCGGCGGCCGACATCGACGCGGAAACGGTATTGAAAAAGAGCTCGGGCGTACAGCATATGGCGCGAGTGAAGGCGACCGAGATCCCGCAGCTCATGCGCGACATCGACGAATACTCAGGCGATCTGGTCACGCGGCTCGCCCTGCGGTTCATGGCGCTGACGTTCGTGCGGACGAAAGAAATGATTCAGGCCGAGTGGCCTGAGATCAATGTCGATGCTGCTGAATGGCGCGTGCCCGCCGATCGCATGAAGATGCGCGATCCGCACATCGTCCCGCTGTCCCGGCAGGCAATTGACGTTCTGACACAATTGCGCGCGATCAACGGCGAGCAGCGCTTCGTCTTCTACAGCGTACAGGGCCGGAGCCATATCTCGAACAACACCATGCTCTATGCGCTCTATCGGATGGGCTACAAGTCTCGCATGACCGGGCACGGCTTCCGCGGCCTTGCAGCGACAGCACTCCGTGAACTCGGATACAGCCGCGACGTTGTCGAACGCCAGATGGCTCACGCGGAACGCAACCAAGTAACCGCAGCCTACGTCCACGCCGAGTATCTGCCGGAGCGTCGCAAGATGATGCAGCGCTGGGCCGACTACCTTGACGAACTGAAGGTCGGCGCAAAGGTACTGCCCTTCGCATCATCCAATGGCTAATTGCGATACCTGTCCAAAAAAGAGGCATGGCGGATTTCTGAGGGGTGCGGGGCCGACACGTCGGCACTCGGCCATCTTCCGACGCTGGGTCACGCCTCCACGCGAACGTTCGCACTCCGGTTCCGCCCCGATAGCGAACCGTCGGAAGCTTACTCCCGTTGCGCTATGCGGTCTTGCTGAGATACCGGTTATAAAAATAGGCAATGCACCCGAGAGTGAATTCGATTAGTGCTTGCCAATCCGCGTCATCGCAAGGAACAACTTCTTCGGGCCAAAACTGATGAACGATTTGGTTCCGAAGCGCGTAATACTTGTCGGCCTGTTTGTCCACAAATACAGTTCGCTGATCTTCCGGATCAGTGGCCAATGGTACCGTGAAGCCAGAAAACGGTTTGCAGTCTTGAGCCAGCGCTTGAAAAGCACCATAGTTTGATGCCGCGTATTCCCGAAATAACTTGCCAATTGAGTCGCGCTCCACGCGCTTCCATCCAAGCTCTTTATTGCAGGATCTTGCAAAATCAAGAATTTTTATGTTTAAAGAAACGGCCGCAAGTCGAAGCTGTTCAAGGAGTGAGCCGGCGCGCGGCAGAACAAACACAAATTCCAGAATTCTATAGATTTCCAGAAATGCATGCTGCAGCAATGGCGTTGTCATTGCAGAAAACAAATTCTCTTCAATGAGATAATATTTTTCCTGAAGAAATATTTCCCGCACTATTTCCAGCGAGCGAGGCGTAAGTCTATTTCCACTCGTGAATCGCGAATCGAAAGTACAAATATAATTCGCAACGTATCGCCCCGGCGTCTGCTTCCTGAAAATTGACTCGTTGCTCAATTGGAAGACAGATACTCCTTCCAAACATTTCTTAATTACATCAAGATCAACGCCATCTTCTTCAGCCGGTCCTGCTATGTGCTCTTCCACCCATTGCGGATCCAACTGGATAGGGCGCAGATCAAGGCGCTCAGCCAGGAGAAGGAATATGGACCCGGGAACATCTATCGTGTTAATCGTATTTTCACTTTGCTCGTACAAAGATGCCTGTTCGTCCTCTGTGGGCGCAAAAGAGAGCGCAATGCAGTAATTATCCTGATGCAGAAACTCAAATACTTTCGCACCACTGGCCGATTGCCAAGTGTCACCGACGATCAACTGTTGAAGAGCATCGATTTCGGCGGTCAAGTCGGCCGGCGCGCTAAGTTTGCCCGTAACAGGTCTCCCGTTCGAGTCCGAGAACTTTCCGAGGAGAGCTTGCGACAATCGTTTTACGTTCTTTGTCATTTATATGCTGACCAGCACGGGGTGAGGCTTTCGAGATTGTCTGCGTGCGCAAACATGTGCTCAAATGCTCTGAAAAAAAACTCCCGCTCGTACTCGCCAATACGACCAGATCGCGCCGAGACCTTTTGGTTTAACGTTAGATAGTCAACGAATTCCGCTTTTGAAGCCGCAACACCAATCTTTCCCGTGATTGTTCTGATACTCGCACTGAGAGAATCTAGTTTATTTTTTAGATTTTCGAATTCGAACGAGTAACCCGGCCGACCCAGTAAATACTGAGCCGCCGCTGCTGCAAAGGCAATGCTTGCCGGTGCGCTGGTAAAGATATCGCGCCCCTCCTTGAATCGGGTGCTTTCATCAATATATTCAGGCGGCGTAGCTGTTGTCGCGAACGCTCGATCAAGCTCTGCGAGAAGCTTCATAGTTTCGATGAATGCGGGAAGAGCTTGCTCGTTCGCCGTAGCTTCCGTGGCGTCCATTCTGGCAAAATCCTCAGCGACCTTCTCTTTCACTTCAATGTGCGGCTTCCTCGAAGTGAAAGCCAAGAACAACTCTACTATCCGTGTAGATCGATACTGACCAGCACCGCTCCGCCGCTCCTTCTCGTCGATGTTGAAAACATCGATATTCGGGACCTGTTTTTGTATTTCAATCAATACTTGTTTGTAGATTGTTTCCAGCTGACGCTTAATATCCCAAGGAACTTGGCCGGTGTTGAGTACCAGCATACGATACACAAGACTATCGATATTTTTGGCGAGCCATAGGTCGATGCGAATAACCTTATTGAAGTCACCAGGATTTTCTTGGTTGATTGCCGCGTCGAGTGCTGTCGTTCGCTGCATCCCATCAATAATCGAGAGCGTGGACTTATCGATACTCCGGATAAGCCCAGCAAAGTCATCGTTCGTCCTACATTTCAAGGCAGCCTCAAAGGTATCCGGTTGAACGACTGCACCGATAACGATAGGCGGCAGAATTGCACCCATCTTAATGTCATCAATCATGCGCTTTCGGATATTGATCCCGGTCTTTGTTTTGAGCGGAGCTCGTTGCCCGGGTATGCCGCCGCTGTCACGATAGACCTCGTTTATCATTTCTAGATATTCTTTGACATCCAGCTGCCCAAGCCCGGACAGGCATTTCACGCGCGTGTCTTCCAGAAAAATCGTGGCCACGAGTCTATTTCCTTTGATGGTCTTGTCAGGTTTGGCTATACAGTTCCAGCCTATCGTATCATCTGCAAACATAGACGATAGCGTGAACGTTAGCTCTGGCAAAAAATTTAGCGGCAGGCACGCCCTCACCGATGACTGTTCCATAACGGCAGTGGCCGAACTTGTGGCGCTGGATCCACCATCCGCCGGGAGCGATTTGAGGCATCCCGGCATCCGTGACATACGGTCGGGGCAACGCCTCAGCAATCGGACCGTCGTAGACGAGCATTATCCCGGTGCCACGCCTGCCCCTCGCATCATCCAATGCCTAATTGCCATACCTGTACAAAAAAACAGTATGTCGATCTACAATCAATGACCACGGTTGCTCACTGACGGCATCCCAAAGTCAAACCGCGCCTAGCTCGACGGGGCGAACGCCGGGTGCCCTACCCGGTTGGCGCGGTTCCTAAAGAGGGCTTTGCTTCAGGGCTAGCAATGCGGGAGTTGGGTTCATTTAAGCGATGGTTCACCGTCGCTCAGGCAGCATCAGTCTTGCGAGAATCGTTCGGCGAAGACATCACGGAGATCGATGTCCTTGACCGCGTGTATGCGGGAGAGATCGCAGTGTGGTGGGACGCGACTGGACGATACGCAATGCCCATTGCCAGGGGTAGTCACTGCTTCGGCATACGTCCGGATCAAACGATGCTCGCGCAACGACGCAAGCTTTCTCCAGCTCAGCGGGAATTCTGGTCGCCACTTTCCGATCATGTCCGCTTGCTTGACGGCTTTCACCGTATTGCCGTCAACGCGAGGAAGGACCGCCAGGAAATCTTCGATGGCGATCGGGTGGGAAAAATCGAATTCGCGGACGGAATCCTGCTGCTCGATCAAGACAACGACTCGCTGTTGCAGGTACTTCGAAGGATGCCCTCCCGGCCCGCAGGCTCAAACAGCGCGCGGGATTTCATCGTCGATTTGGAGTTTCCCTCTCCAGACACGTTTCGAATCGGTAGCGCCGATCTCCGCAATCTGTTGAACGATGACCGTACCAGCACTGACGCTTCTGCGCCGTCCGAACTTGGAGACCGAGAACGGGCGTCCCTTCACAAGCAAATTGGCGCTCTCGCGCTTGCTCTAGCGAGCGCATCGAATCGCTATAGGAAGGGGGACGATCCAAACTCGTCGAGAATCGCCGAGGCAGTCACGGAATTTCTCGACGCCCTGCCAGATGCCAAGCGACAAGGCACGGGATCGTCATCGATCAGAGCCAGTATCAAGGCGGGCCTTGATCTGCTCAATGAAGCTTGATCGATTTGCCAGCTAGCAGCGAGTTTTGCCAGCTGGCACCCGCGCCCGACGCAACATATTTAACTAGCGCCATGTTCAACAACCTTGTACGAGGTTTACGGCATGGCTGCCAATACAACATCCGCACAACCGAGCGCACAGGCGCTCACCACCGCCCCCCAAGCCTTGCCGCTCGACGGTTACTCGCGCTGGCAGAATCTCAAGACGTTCGTGCCGCTCTCGCGCGAGTCAATCAGACTGCGTGAAATCGCCGGTCGCTTTCCGCGGCGCGTTCAGCTCGGCTCGCAGCGCTGCATTGCATGGCCAAACCGCGAGATTCATCGCTGGCTCTCCGATCCCGCAAATTACCGCGCTGAGGGCTGAGCCATGCAAACAAAAAAAATGGCCGACCCGCAGGCCAGCCAAGACAAAAAGAATCTCAATTCGAACGCGAATGTTAACACGACGCTCGCCCAAAAGCCGCTCGGCAAAATCGATCGCGTGTTGCTCGAGTTGCGTCGCGGAATCTCGCTGAATCGTTTCGACGCTGAGCGCATGGGCGACCACTGCCTGAATACGACGATCTCGACGCTGCGCGCGGAAGGTTGGCTCATAACGGGCCAATGGGAAACCGTACCGACCCGCTTCGGCAAGACGGCCCGCGTGCTGCGCTACCGCCTGACGGGCTACCGCAACCCGGCAGAGGTCGCCGAGGAAATCGCCGCGATCCTGTGCAAAAACAGAGTCGCATGATGCCCACGCAGCTTTCCGAGGAATTGACAAAGGTACCCAAAGGGCCTACATTGACCGTTCAGGTTCGCGCACTCCGCGAGGACCGCTTCTCCGAAAGGATGCCCATCATGAAGACTTACCTTCGTGCGCGCCTGCTCGCGCCTCAAAAAAATGATTACCTACACTCCCCCCTCGCCGGAAGACATGGAGCGCCTCAAACAGGAGCTCGGGAAAAGCAGCACGGAAATGGCGGAGCTGTTCGGCGTATCGACCGGCCGTCAGTGGCGGAAGTACATGGCGGCGGATGCGAACAACAGCCGGGAAATGGGTATGCACATGCTGTTCTTCGCAATGGCTCAGTTGGAACTCGATCCGCAGACATTCGAACGAGTGCTAGCGCGAATGCGAGCGTGCGGCGCAACAGTCGAAACGGACAAGTCGTAACGCATACCAGTCACGTCGACAACGGTGCGCTCACCGCAATGCCCAGCGCCACTGGTGAAGCAACGGAGGTGCGCGCGTGAATCCGACCGCACTCGAAATCATCAATCGCGCACTGCGTGATGCCACGCTCGCGCCGACCGTGTTCGACGCCCTCGACCTGCTCGGCTCGGCAATGGGCCAGCTCGCAGAACTCTGCCGTCAGGAAGAGGTGCCGCATGGCTAAGTTCCTCATCGACGGTCAGGCCCTGGCAGATCTCGGCAGCAAGCTCCAACAGCTTGAAGAGCTGTTCAACGTGATCCAAAGCGAGGCGCAAATCACGATGCGCGCGTGCGTGATGTGCGACATTGGCCGCGACGTCGCTCAGCGCACGGCGACCGAGCTTGGCGAACTGTGCATGGCTACGCGTGCGGAGGTGTCGGCATGAGCAAGGCCACAACGAAGCCAATTCCCGAGCTCACCCTCGTCGAAACCTTGCTCGACTGCGGGTCCGCTGCTCATTGCATCAAGTGGCTTTTCGAGAAGTACGACGATGGCGAACACGAATGGTCCATCGAGACGATTCGCCTACTCACGTCCGTGCTGAGAACCAAGCTGAGCGATGCGCTGGAAACGGCCGAATCAATCGAAGCGGAGGCACGCCATGCTTGATAGGCGACCTGACGCCGCCGGCCTGCTGTCGTTCTTTTACGGTCGCTTCGACATGAAATCCGCTTCGACCGAAGAGCTCGAATTTCTGTCGTCGTCAACAGCGCCGGACGAGGCAGGCGCTTTGCGCGACACGCTGGATGGAATCGCCTGCCTTGTGTCGGAAGACTTGAGAAAGGAACGCGGGCAACGCATCGGGAATTTTCAAGAATCCAGCGTTCCGTCGCTGCTTTGGAGCATTGCCCGGCAGGTGGACGCAATCGGACAGCTGGCATTCATCGCGAGCGAGGCTGATTTCGAACTTCGCGACCGTGCCGCCCGCTCCGTAATCGAATCTTCGCGTCGACGCGCCCCTAAGCAGTCCTCACAAGGAACGGGAGGCGCATGAGTACATACGACAACGATCGCACCGTGCTGGAGGTACAGAAAAACGCCACGCAGCGTATCCGCATCGCCCACCATTGGCACATGGGCCGGCGGTATGTCGACGTGCGCCTGATGGTAGTCGACCGGGTCGGCGACTTCGTGCCGACTCGGCAGGGAATCAGCATCCGCCCCGAACTGCTCGCCCAGATCATTCAAGGTCTGACGCTTGCCGCGCGGGAGGGCTGATGGCAAAGAAAACGTGGTCCGATCCGCTCGGGCCGCACGTTCGAATCTATCACTCGCTGTTGAATACTCCGGCGTGGCGGGTTCTCGGCCCGTCCGCCGTCAAGCTATACATAGACATGCGGATGACGCTCAACGGCTCGAACAACGGCAGCATTGGTGCTTCCCTGTCGCTGATGAAGCATAAAGGATGGACGGCCAGCGCAACGCTCGCGAAGGCGCTGTACGAGCTGCGTGCGCTCGGTTTCATCGCCGTGACCATCGAGGGCGGTCTACGGCAGGGAACGCGCGTGCCGTCGCTCTATCGCTTCACGGACCTGGAGGTGTACGAGCAGCCAAAAACCGGCGTGCAGGCAGTCAAAGCGACTTACGACTTTCGTCGCTTCGAGTCGGTACGCGATGCCGAGCGCGAACTTGTGGCGGGGCTCGAAAAACTGCAGGAGGCGGGCAGAAAGAAGCAGCAGACGAAGAAAAAATCCCCTGTTCAGAAGCTGAACCCGTCCAGTTCAGAAAGTGAACCCGCGGCGCAGAATTTCCAGTCCAGAAACTGAACAGGGAAGCACCTTTCCAATGCAGAAACTGAACAGGGAGCGAAAATGCCCGAAATGCCCACCTATCAAGGGTTTTCGGGCTTTTTTTATATCGTTTTTTGCCGCTTCGCTCCATGTTCAGAAACTGAACTCTTTTATAGTATTGCCATACCTACGCGCTGAATCCGTGCTACTGGCAGGCAAATGAATGCCTGGTGATCGGGTGATTCATGGAGTTATCCACATGGAAGCCCGCGCGGGTCGAAAAGGGTGCAAAAGCAGCACCGTTTCAGGCGAAATCGGGACTATTTGGATCGGCGGAAATTTGGCCCGATCTCCATCAAACCCTTCGTTTATATAGCTCCGAACCGGATAGAGCGTTCGGCCTGCCCCGCCAAAGGGTGCAATCCAGCGCACGGAAAAGGGTGCAATATTCGACACCCTCCAAATCTCCCCCTTCTCCCCCGGCAAGGCTCGCTTACCCCAAGTACACACCGCCACGCGTTGCTGAAACGTTACGGCAACGTTCCACCACGCCTCCGTCCCGTCTGTTGTAAACGTCGGCGACGTAGCGGATAATTGCTAGATATCCAACATTCAAGCAATTAAATGCCATTTTCAGGCGCACCCCTAGCTACCACTGCGTCAGAGCTCAAGCATCGGTCCAACGATCAGATTGAGGCGACGGTCGCGCACGCGCTGATCGCGCGCGGCGAGTTGGAGCGAATCCTGTACTGCTGGGTCAGCGCGGGCACGCAGCCGTCACGACGATTCCTGACGCTACCGCCGCCGAGGTCGATGCGATGAGCGCACGCGTCCAACTGCGCACACGCGGCAGCAAGTGGATGAAGATCCGCGCCCGCATCCTCCGGCGCGATCCGATCTGCGTGCTGTGTGCTGAACAGGACGTTGTGCGCGAGTCGGTTGTCGTGGACCACATCAAGCCGCTCGAGCATGGCGGCACCGATGCCGACGACAACCTTCGCGGATTGTGTGCCGATCACCATGACCAGGTGACGCGCCAGCAGTTCGGCCATCGGGAGCGGCGCAAGGCGTTCGGACCTGACGGCCTGCCACTCGACGGCAGTTGGTTATGAGCTGTAGCCCCCGGCCCGGGGGGATGGTCGATTTCTAGGGATTCAAAGCCCGGGAAACCGACCGCCCCCTTCGCTTTCATAAACGTGGACAAAAAAGGTAAAAAATGGCTCAACGCGGACGGAAATCTACCGCATCGATCGTAACGGCGACAGCCGCGCCGGTTGCGGCGGAACAGCGTCTTGCGCCGCCACTCCACCTGAGTGACGGCGAGCGTGCGGTCTGGATAGAGGTCGTCAACGATCAACCGGCGAGCGCGTTCACGGCAACCCATGCGCCGCTGCTGGAAATGTACTGTCGTCACGTCACGAACGCTCGCGTACTGGCCGAAGAGATTTTGAATTTCGAGCGCGCATGGCTCGCAGACGACGATGGCCTGAAACGCTACGACCGACTGCTCGCAATGTCCGAGCGTGAGAGTCGCGCGGCCTCGTCGCTTGCGACGCGACTGCGCATCACGCGGCAGGCCGTCGAGCATCCGACGACGGTAGGTCGTTCACTGACGAACCAGAAGAAGGCAAGGAAACCATGGGAACTCCCCGCGTAAAGCGTGTCTCTCGCGGCGAGCGCAACATCCGATGGATCGAAGAGCACTGCCGCATCCCTGAAGGCCGACTCGTCGGGCAGCCCGTCAAGCTCACGAAAGAGCAACGCGGCTGGATCAAGCAGATATACGACACGCCGACGCGCACCTTCATCCTCTCGATGGCGCGCAAGAACGCCAAAACGGCCCTCTCCGCGTTCCTCGTGTTGCTTCACCTCGTTGGCCCGGAGGCGCGGCCGAACAGCCAGCTATACAGCGCAGCGCAATCGCGCGACCAGGCGGCCGTGCTGTTCGAACTCGCGGCGAAGGTTGTTCGCATGTCCGAGGATCTGTCGCAGTACGTCACCATCCGAGACACGGCGAAGGAGCTGCTGTGTCACGACCTCGGCACGATCTACAAGGCGCTGTCGGCCGACGCAGCGACCAAATTCGGCCTGAGCCCCGCACTCACGATCCACGACGAGCTCGGCCAGGTCAAAGGCCCCCGCTCCCAACTGTACGAGGCACTGGAAACGGCGAGCGCAGCGCAGGAAAGCCCACTATCGATCGTCATCAGCACGCAGGCCCCTACCGATGGTGATCTGCTCAGCCTGCTCATCGACGACGCGCTGAGCGGTGCCGATCCGCGTCTGAAGGTGGCGCTCTATACCGCGCCGCTCGACATGGATCCATTCAGCGATGAGGCGATCCGGCTGGCGAACCCGCATTTCGACGTGTTCATGAATCGCGAGGAAGTGCGTCGCATGGCGTCGGATGCGAAGCGCCTGCCGAGCCGCGAATCGGCCTATCGCAACTTGGTTTTGAATCAGCGCGTCGAAGCTCGCAATCCGTTTGTCGCGCGTGCGATCTGGATGGAGAACAGCGGCGAACCTGCCGAGCTGGACGGCGAGGACGTTTATGGCGGCCTCGATCTATCGAGCGTGAGTGACTTGACGGCGCTCGTTCTGCTGTCGGAGGGCGGTGACGTTCATCCGACATTCTGGCTCCCGGAGGACGGCCTCGAAGCGAAGGCGCGGGCCGATCGCGTGCCTTACGACGTGTGGGCGCGTGATGGCCTGCTTCAGACGACGCCCGGCAGCGCCATCGAATACGAATTCGTCGCCGAATACTTGCGCGGCGTGTTCGACCGCTGCAACGTGCGCGCGCTCGCGTTCGACCGGTACAACATGCGATTCCTGAAACCGTGGCTTGAGCGGGTCGGCTTCACGGATGAGGAGTTGAGCCGGTTCGTCGAATTCGGCCAGGGCTTCGTTTCCATGTCGCCAGCTATTCGCGAGCTGGAAGCGCGGCTGCTTGCGCGCAAGCTCCGACACGGCGGACACCCCGTCCTGCAAATGTGTGCCGTGAACGCGGTCGCCGTTTCCGATCCGGCGGGCAACCGCAAATTCACGAAACAGAAGTCGACCGGCCGCATCGACGGCATGGTGGCTTTGGCGATGGCGGTCGGCGCCACGCAACAAAATTCGACAGAATCAGAAATTGAACCGCAAATGTTCTTCATATAGCCTTGACATTTGCACTCTATGCGTGATAATGACAATATTCACGCAATCAAATGCCAATGAATCAGCAAATTTCGAAATTTATCACCAAGCAAACTGCGAAGGCGTCGAATAAGGCGTTCTCGCGGTTCGAGGTGAAGACCCTCGACGACGGGACGCGAATGCTCAAGGGCATTGCCTCCACGCCGACGCCCGATCGCGTGGGCGATACCGTCGTCCCGGAAGGCATCCGATTCAAGACGCCGTTCCCGCTGCTGTGGCAGCACGATCCAAGCAAGCCCATCGGCACCGTCAACAAAATGACGGTCACAGCGGCCGGCGCCGAGGTTGAGGCGACGATCGCCCCCCCCGGCACTGCCGCATACATCGATGAGGCATACAACCTCATCAAGGCCGGTTTGGTGCCGGGCCTGTCCATCGGATTCCGCCCTCTCGACGCCGTGTACGACAAGGCGACAGGCGGCTTCCTTATCAAATCCTGCGAGCTGTTCGAACTCAGCGCCGTGACGATCCCGGCAAACGCTGATGCGGCAGTTCAATCAATCAAAGCGCATGACAAGTCCCGTGTGGGAGCGCCCGTCGTGCGTTTGAACGCTCCCATCATCAAGGAACATGACATGACCATTGCTGAACGACTCAAGGCTCTCGCGAAGAAGCGAGCGGAACACATCGCGCGCAAAAAGGCGCTGATGGATGGCGCTGACGCAGACGGTGGCCGCACGCTGAACGAAGCCGAGTCGACGGAATACGACCAGCTCGACGCAGAGCTGAAGTCGCTCGACGCCCACGAAACGCGCCTCAAGGAACAGCAAGCGATCGAAGCCAAGTCGGCCGTTCCGGTCGCCGGCGGCCCGGCCGCGCACTCGCCCGTCATCGTGACGCCCAACGTCACCAAAGGCACGGCGTTCACGCGGTATGCGATTGCGCTCGCGCGCTCGAAGGGCAACCTCATGCAAGCGGCCGAGATCGCGAAGCAATGGAAGGATTCGACGCCGGAGGTTGAAACGGTGCTCAAGGCGGCCGTCGCAGCCGGCACGACTACGGACCCGACGTGGGCCGCGCCGCTCGTCGAATATCAGAACATGGCCGGCGAATTCATCGAACTGCTGCGCCCGGCTACGATCGTCGGCCGCATCGAAGGTCTGCGTCGTGTGCCGTTCAATGTCCGCATCCCCGGCCAGGCGACGGGTTCGTCGGTCGGCTGGGTTGGCGAAGGCAAGCCCGCGCCCGTGTCGGCACTGGCGTTCAATACGACGACGCTCGGCTTCTCGAAGGTGGCAGGCATCGTCGCGATCACGGAAGAGCTTGCGCGCTTCTCGACGCCGAGCGCCGAAGGGGTCATCCAGCAGGATCTCATTTCGACGATCAGCCAATTCCTCGACGGGCAATTCATCGACCCGGCTGTTGAAGCCGGCGCAAATGGTCTGTCGCCCGCGTCGATCACGAACGGCATCAAGGCGATTCCGGCATCAGGCAAGGATGCGGAAGCCGTGCGCGCCGACGTGAAGAAGGTATTCCAGGCGTACATCGCAGCAAATCTGTCGGTCGCGGGCGCGGTCTGGATCATGTCGGAGACGACGGCCCTCGCGCTGTCGCTGATGCTGAACGTGATGGGGCAACCGGAGTTTCCGGGCCTGACGATGGCGGGCGGCACGTTCTTCGGTCTGCCGGCGATCCTGTCGCAAACGGCCGGCAACAACATCGTACTCGCGAAGGCAAGCGAAATCCTGTTTGCCGACGACGGCGGTGTGACGCTCGACGTGAGCCGTGAAGCGTCGCTGCAAATGGATAGCGCACCCGTTGCTGGCGCTACGGAACTGGTGTCGCTGTGGCAAAGCGGCTTCATCGCCCTGAAGGCCGAGCGGTTCATCAACTGGAAGCGCCGCCGGCTCGAAGGTGTTCAGTACATCTCCGGCGCAGCCTACGGCGACGCGGCGACCGACGGCGCGTAAGCGGAGAACGTCATGCAAACCTATGAGGTAGCCGAGGCGTTCCCCTATGCAGGGCGCACGCGGCACGTCGGCGAGCGAATCGAGATCAGCGATCCGAAGCATGCCCAACTGCTGATCCTGCTCCGGAAGATTCGCGAGCCGGCGTCGAAGCGTTCCGCGTACAAGCGCCGCGACATGCGGCCGGAGGGCTGATGCGGCTCTTCTCGTGGATGCGGAAAGCCGCCCCGCCGCTTGCGGTTGGCGGCGGCAGCTCGATTGCCGGCGTCGTGCGCGAGCCGTTCGCGGGCGCGTGGCAGGCCAGTATGGGAATTGATGGCCGCCACGACCTGCTCGCGTTCTCGGCCGTATACGCGTGCGTGGATCGCATCGCCTCGGACATTTCGAAACTCGGCATCCGGTACGTGAAGCAGATCGGCAATATCTGGCAGGACGCCAGTGCGCCCCGCTTCACGGGGCCGCTGCGCCGGCCGAATCCGTACCAAAATCGAATTCAGTTCGTGAAGGCGTGGCAGGTGTCGAAGCTGCTTGCCGGCAACGCGTATGTGCTGCTCGTCCGCGACATGCTGCGCAATGTGATCGCCATGTACGTGCTCGACCCGACGCGCGTTGTTCCGCTCGTCGCGCCCAGCGGTGCGGTGTTCTATCAGGTGGCCGCCGATCCGCTGCGCGGACTGCCAGAGAAAGTCACGATTCCGGCGTCCGAGATCATCCACGATCGCGGTATCTGCCCGTGGCATCCGCTCATTGGTGTATCACCGATCGTCGCTGCAGCAGCAGCCGGCACGATGGGAAACCGTATCCAGCAGAACAGCCGGAAGTTCTTCGGGAACATGTCGCGGCCTGGCGGCATCCTCTCCGCACCCGGCAAGATCAGCGACGAAACCGCAAACCGGCTGAAGACCCATTGGGAAACGAACTATGGTGGCGAGAACGCCGGTCGTTTGGCCGTAGTGGGTGAAGGGCTGAAGTACGAAACCGTCATGATGACCGCGACGGATGCGCAGCTCGTCGAACAGCTTCGCTGGGCTGTCGAAGACGTGGCGCGTTGCTATCACGTCCCGCTCTACAAGATCGGTGCCGACCCGACCGGTTCTAAAACGGCAGCCAACATCGGCGCGCTCGAGCAGTCGTACTACACCGATTGCCTGCAAGCCCCAATCGAAGAGCTCGAGCTCTGTCTCGATGACGGCTTCGAAGTCCCGGACGGTCAAGGGTTTGATGTTGACGTGCGCGGGCTGCTGCGCATGGACCCGGCCGCGCGATATGATGCGCACTCGAAAGCCGTCGGCGGCGGCTGGATGGCCCCAAATGAGGCGCGGGCGGCGGAGAACATGCCGCCAGTGCCAGGTGGCGACACCCCGTATCTCCAACAGCAGAATTACTCGCTGCGTGCGCTCGCCGAGCGCGACAAGGATCCGGCGCCGAGCAGCGCTTCGGCGGCCAGCACGCCTGAACGAATGGAGCCGACAAATGGCAATTAAGCAGCTTGTCTCATTCAATCGCGCGCTTTCGCATCTGCGCGTCGAGGCGGGCGACGATGACGACACGATCAAGGATCTGATCGACGCGGCCAGCGACATCGTCGTGGACTATCTGAAACTCAAGGAAATCCCCGAGACTTGGGCGCTCGAAGACGGCGACACTACGAGCACCGTTCCCGGCTCAGTGCGCTCGGCTGTCCTGCTCGTGCTAGGCACCCTGTACGATGACCGCGAAGGCACGACCGACCCGCTCACGCCGGCGGTCGAGTCGCTTCTCATGCGCTTGCGCGATCCGGCCGTGGCCTGACTCGCAGGACCGGCACACTCAACCAACTTGACTGCCCCTCCTCATCTGGCTCGCTACAGATGGCAAGGGCGGGAACCTGGAATCTCGGGCGATCTAAACGTCGTTCCCAGCAGGTCTTTTAGTTCTTTCGTGCGGGCAGTCCCGCAGCAGGGGCTGCCATAGTTGAATGCGCGAACGATCCTTACGCCCAGATCGCACGCTCGATCACCCGTAAAAAGCCATATCGGCTTTCAACCTTTATAAATTATCGACTCAACTACAGGAAGCCCAGCCCGTCAATATTCTAGAGAATTTTTAAATTCGTCTGATTAATGCACATCCCAACAAACCCGTAAGCGACTGAAACAGCAGCGAAAGCACGCCATTAGCACGCCCCAAATCACCTAGAAAACATATAATGCCTACTGTGTCGACGAAAACAGGACGCAAACGTGACGAATTGGGACATAGTGACTAAATTGGCGTTCCCCCTCATCGTCGCCCTATTAGTCGCTGCGATAGGTAGACGGTTAGAATACAAACCAAAGCTGGTCACCTACATGGCGCACGCGGCTGGCTTCTCGATGCCACCAATCGCAGGCCCAGCGAAACCATCAGTTCCTCCACGCGACAAGTCATTGCAAACGGCACCCGCTGCAATACCCACGACGGTCGTGCTAGCCCCGGGTGTCCAGGTGAATGTGCATAGCATCGTGGTCAGAAATACCGGGAAGAAAACCGCTTTCAACGTTCGGCTAGGGCACAATATGCCGGTGCACAACTACGTCCTGGATCCACAAGTACAACACGAGAAAAAGGAATCATCGACCGGCCCTTGGGAGATCGTGCTTCCGGCTCTTGTACCCAATGAGCAAGTCCTCGTCTCGTATCTCTATTTCCCTCCGCTGACTTGGCCTCAAATCAACGCGTACACCAAATCAGACGAAGGCTCTGCACGGTTCTTGAACGTGCTTCCATCTCCTCAGCCACCTCGCTGGGCCGTCCGCACGCTCCTTACCTTTTTCTATTTCGGAATAGCCTCGGCCGTTTATGCGCTCATCTCCATCATCCAATGGTACATTGCGGTGTCGCATTTGTTACAGCATTAATACCACGGGATCTCGGATTGGCGGTTTCGAGCGTGAACAGCATTGGACAACGGACTAAGCCTCCCACCCAATCAACCCACGTAGCGTTAGAACGGGACGAATAGGAGGCGCTTGTTCATCGTCAAGCTTCATCCAATGCGCCTCCACCTCCTCCGGCTCAATTACTCCGATGGAGAACGAGTTCGCGTGCGTCAGGCCAGTCTGCTCATCCAAAAATCCGCTAAGGCGTTCGATTTTCAATTGCCCAAAATATCGTTCGATCTTCACGTCTAGGTAGACCGTGAAATCAACAGGCACGCGCTCTCCGTAGCCATTGTCCACCTGTACCGGGCCGTTCGCGGAGATTGTGAGTCCATCGTGTCGCCCGGTGGTAGTCGGATACTCCGCGTTATTCCACCGTCGCAATGCGCATTCAAGTGCGGTACCCAATGAAACGCCGTTTTCGTCAAATGCTTCTATATGGGCGAGGTTGTACGGAAGTCTGAGAGGTTTAGGCGCCGAGCACGTAATCTGAAACGCCATTGTCGTGCTGACATATTCGCAGACAGCCGGAATAGTTGGTCGAGCGCGCCACTTATGGTCTCCAGTATCGATCGGTCGATAAAGTTCCATCTGGAGCTTCTTCGCGACGGTCTTTGCAGTCTCGGTAAACCCGGCCGGACAGACCAGCACCCCCTTGTTTGCACCAATGTCACTTACCATGCCGGCGAACTCTTCTACGCCCTTCACATCGATTGGCTTTTTATAATCTTTACAATCGATAGCTATGGTCATTGTGTATTGGCCGATGTTTTGCGTCACCAGCACGTCCACCTGACGATCAACTTCCGAGTTCCGGCCTTTGACTTTCACGTTGTGCTCGACCTTCGCGGCCGGAGCAAGGCTTCGCTGAATGTTCGCGACAAGATGTTCTAAGTCAAGCCAGTCCTTGGCGTTCATAGCACGTCCAGCATGCTTTGCCTTCTTCTTTCTCATCTTATCCTCGCGGATCCATGTGGCACATATACAAATGCGCAGACAGCTCTGCCCGTGCCTATCTTCCAGCTTTGCCTCCTCCATGTCATCAAGCTGACGCTGCAGCTACCGACAGTTCCCCGCATAACCTCGATCGCCTGGGGGTTTTCTTGGGGGTCTTTTTATCAAGAGGCCAAATCTTTCGCCCTCCAGTCATGGAGACATGAATTCTGTCGGGGGACCAGCAATTTCCCGATTTCCCCCCTGTCCCAAACCCGCGTCGCCCGCATTTGCTGCATCTGGGCGCAGGGTCGTGCACGTGCTCACCTAGTCGCCTGCTCGGCCGCGACCACCTCCATCGGGCTTTGCCACAACGCCCACCCGCCTTCCGGCCTCACCGCCCCGTCACTGCATCAACCCCGTCCTGACCTGCGGCATCAGACTCGCATTCGCGCCCGTCACGGCAAACGTCCCCGTCGGCGACGCCCCGGCCGGCAGCACCAGCAGACTGCCGTCCCCGAGCCGATTCGCATCGACGACGATCTGGTTCGCCGCGCAACCATTCGTCAACAACCAGACCGGCAAGCCGGCAATCGACGAGAACGTGTTGCCCGTCACACTGAACGAACAGACGTTCCCGTACGCCCGGAAACCCGCATAGCCGGACCCCGACACGCGGTTGTCCGCCACCGTGACATCCGACACGGTTCCCGACCACGTATCCAGCTCGATCGCGCCCTGCTGCGTCGGCTGCAGCCCGTTGTTCACGTTCGCGTTCTGGATGTTGGTCACGGTATTGCCCTTGATGACGACGTTCGAAGACCCGTAGGTTTTCCAGCTGTCTTCCTGCGCGACCAGAATCCCCGCCGCCTTCTCGACGCCGTCGACCGTATTGTTCGAGATCGTTACCGCCTGCCCGCCGACGACGGTGATGCCGCGCCCCCACGCGTTGCCCGACACCGCGTTATGGTCGATCAGCACGTTGTTGCTCAGGCGGCCGTCGCCGAGATAGCTGACCACGGCGATCAGATCGTCGCCGGTGCCGGCCACCGTATTGTTCTGCACCAGCACGTTGGCCGATCCGTAAGTCGTATGGATGCCGTCGGCCAGCGTCGCCCGCACGGTATTGCCCACGATCGCGATGCCGTTGCCGCCGAACACGAAGATCCCGGCGCTCGCGCCGCCCTGGATCGTCACGCCGAGCACCTGAACGTCCGAGCCCGTCACCTCGACTTTCGTCGACTCGGGCGTCGTGAGGCGCGTCGTGCCGGTGCCGGCCAGCGTCACGCCAACGAGCGTCGAACCGGTGCCGCGCATCACGATTGTCTGGTCGGCCGGATTCGTGGCGGCCAGCGTCGCGCCGTATCCGGAAATCACCGTCTGGGGCACCGTCACGGCAAGCGAATGCCCGACGACGTAGCGTCCCGGTGCGATGACCAAGCGTTGACCGGCACGCAGGCTGTCGAATGCTTTCTGCAACGCGTCGGCCTGGTCGCTGCCGTCGGCGGCCGGGAAGACCGTCACATCGGCGACGAGAACGGGTTTGATGCCATTGGAAGGCGCACGCGTCGCGCCGGACGCCGTACCGGTCGCCCCGGCGGTCGACACCGGGCTGCCGGAATTCGTCGATGAAGCCGATGCACCGGATGCTGCACCGGCAGGCGCGACGGACGATGTCGATGTGCCCGCAACGGTCGGCGCGCCCGCGGCCGCGTTGTCGTCGCCGCCGCCACATGCGGCAAGACAAAGGCAGAGCGCGGCAAACGTCGCCTGATCGACTGTACGCATACGAAGTTCCGCTAGCCCAAATTGGCGTCATCGTAAGTACGCTTGATCACTTTGTAAATGAATTCCACATTTCACCTGTGAAATATTTCGTTGTCCTCTTCCATTCATCACGACGTCATCACGACGACATGCGACACGCGATCGCACCCTGGCCGAGCACAATCGACATGTACCGGAGATTACGTAGAATCCCGAACCTTCATCTGCACACGGACCTCGACCATGATTCGAACACTCGCGGCCCTGGCCATGTTTTCGGCGCTGATCTGCACGGCGAATGCCGCCGGCGTCGCAAGCGCGACCGGCACGGCGACGCCGAAGCATCGATACGTCAGCCCGGGCGTCGCCAACGTCGCGGATGCCGCAACACGCCGGCCGGAACGCGCGTCGCCCGTTGCTCGCTGCAGCGAACTGGCCGCCGGCATTGATGCCGTCAAACGTGCGCCGGACCGCGGCCACAAGGTCGTGCGCGGCATCGGCCCGGACGGCAAGCCGCGCAACGAGCTGCGTGCTTACGACAAACGAGCCGATCTGGAGGTCGAGCATCGGCAGCTCGGCTGCCAGCCGTAAACGTCACGCCGTCCGATCAGGTCGCACCGGCCATCGCCCCTTGCGCATTCGCGCCGCCGTCGATCGTCAACCCCGTCCCGCCAATCGACCTCCCCCACTGGCCCGACGACGAGCGCGGCCACAACCTTGGCCCTGCCGTCCTGCGGAATCGCCATCCGCAATGGGTTGTGCGGCGGTGTGCTACCTGTCGGCCGGATTCATGTCGGTATCGGTCGCCGAATGCACGAGATTGACCGTGATGCCGCACGCGCCGAGATCGTGCGCAAGCCCCTGCGTTCAGCGGTGTAGTCCGGCAAACGCAGATCGCGATGCACGAGCAGACGGTCGCCGCGTGACGCACGCGCCTTGGCGAAGACGTGGTAACCGGCGAGCTCACCGCGCACGCGAACCTCGATGCGATCGGGCGCTTCTACGTGACACTGCAACAAGGGATGTCGATTCAGACGCGCTACGGCGCGAGCCGTCGCGATTTGGAGGTGGCCGCGCAAACCGCGCTGGCCGCATGGCCGGCGCTCGCGGACGCGAGCGGCGGATAGAGTAACGGGCTCCGGAGAGAAACCCGCAAGGCCGCACGGTCATGCAGCGGCAAGCGCCCCCGCATGACCGCGCCGGTCGGTGCGTTACTGCGTGACGGCGTGCTGCACATCCTTCGACGCATGCCACACGCGGTAGCGCACGTCGAAACCGTCCGGTACGTATACGACGAGCGGCAGGCGGCTGTTGTAGCGCAGCAGCTGGCCGTCACCGCGCACCTGCACGAAGCGCTGCTGCGGCGTCTGGCCGGGGCAGGCCATCAGCGTCGATGCCGGCCCCTTCACGTCGGTCAACCGGTAATACGTATAGCCCCAGCCCTTCACGTCCTCGGCGGTCAGCTCGCCGCCGAACCATTGCTGGTTGCAGTCGGTCTGCAGCGTCTTGCCGATCATCAGCTCGACGCGCGCGTCGCCTTCGTTCTCGAGCGCGGGCAGCGCGATCACCGCGCGCTGCTGGCCAGCCGCCGGCTGCGGGAACATCTTGATCGATTCGGCCGGCACGGCGGGCGCCGATGCGGGCCCGGCCGCGCAGGCGGCGGCAGCGGTCGTCACGCAAAAGGCGGCCAGGACGGCCCGGATCGCGAATTTCATCGATGTGCTCCTGATAAACAAAATAGGCCCCGATGCTAACACTTTCGTCGCTCGACCTTACGAGGCTGTAATTTGACGACACAATTGCAAACAGCCGGCAATCCCCGCGCGCGGTACTTATAGGGGAACCAACGGAGATCATCATGCTCAAGCTCATTGCCGCCGCCGGCGTCGCCACGCTGCTGGCCGGGTGCGTCGTCGGGCCGGACGCCGGATACGGCTACGGACCGACCTACTATTCCGATCCGGGCTATGCGTACGGCCCGGCCTACGCACCGTCGCCCGTGTACGGCACGGTCAACATCTGGGGCGGTGGCGGCGGGCGCGACTGGGACCGCGACCGCCGCGGCTGGGATCGCGGACGCGACGGCTGGAATCGTGACCGCGGCGGCTGGGACCGCGACCGCGGCGAGCGCGCCCGTCATGGCGGCTGGGGCCGCGGCGACGGACGCCGCGCCGATTGGAATGACGGCGGCGGGAACGGCCAAGGCAACGGCGGCGGTCATCGCCACTGACGCAATTGCAACCGTTTGTATCCGCACACAGTCACACGAGACCGAAACGAACCGATAGACGACCACCAAAAGACGAAGGCCCTCGCATCACTGCGAGGGCCTTTTGTCGTCCGCCCTGCCGGGAGTCCGGCAACGCCGGCGATGCAGCGCCGAGCCTGCCCACTCGTCAGACGCGTGCCCGCTTACCACCCGGCCGGCCGCGCATAGCCGCCTGACACCGGCGCGCCGCACACGTACGCGCGCTGATAGCGGTCGTAGCAGTAATCCGAGCCGTCGTCCTGGTACTGCGCCTGCTGATAGGTCGGATACGCCGGCTGCTGGTAAGCCGGTGCCTGGTAGTACGTCGGCGGCTGATAGGCCGGTGCCTGATACACCGGCGCCTGGTACGCGACGGGCGGATTCATCGCCGACGTCACGATCGCGCCGAGCACCGCGCCGCCGATCAGTGCGCCGATGACGGCGCCCCCGTCGCGGCCATGCGCGGACGCCGGGCCCGCCACGGCGAGCGAACCGGCGAGGACACATACTGCGGCAATTCTTTTCATGATGGACTCCCACGCGAAGTGGTACTTGATGCGATGCATTGTGGCTGCGCACGGCCGTAATAGATGCAGCAAGTGGTAACGCGCCATTACGCGTATCACGCACACCGAAACGCGGCACCGCCGTGCTACGATTTTCGGCACACAGGAGACGCCTTCATGCAGCCCGAAACCGCCCGCCGTTTCGATACCGAATTCGCGCCGCGCATTGCGCAGGCGATCGCCGCCTACTTCGCCGATCACGTGCTAACCGGCGTCGTCCCATACGGCGGGCACGGGCAACCGACGCGCGTGCAGATCCGCAGCGCGCCGCACGAGCACGTGAGCGGCTTCGCGCATCCGCTGAACCTCGAGCTGACCTGGGACACCGACGAGATCGAACGACTGATGGCACCCGACGGGCCCGCGCGATTCGAGCACTACCTGAGCGCGCTGCCGAGGAAACTGAGCGCATGGCAGGGCGCGCGCGACATCGATCTCGCGTCGCGCACGCAGGCCGACCCGCTCGTGCGGCTCGGCGGCCTCGACTTCGAAGGCTGAGCGCACGCACCGGCCGCCGGCCGGCCGCTGGCGGCGTCGCGCGAAACGGTCCGGTGATACACTCGACCGGTCCCGCTCCGGCGCCGCGAGGCTGACCGGACCGTTCACCGCCGCCTCCACCCGCGAGCATGGTTGCGCACGCAACCGGCATCCGGGCATGCGGACAATCACGCCTTCGCTCCCGTCATGAACGCCGATACCGGCCTGCCGCTTCCGCAACGCTACTGGGCAATCGTCTGCGTCGCACTGGGCATCACGCTCGCCGTGCTCGACGGCGCCATCGCGAACGTCGCGCTGCCGACGATCGCGCGCGACCTGCACGCGTCCGACGCCGCGTCGATCTGGATCGTCAACGCGTACCAGCTCGCGGTCACGATCACGCTGCTGCCGCTCGCGTCGCTCGGCGAACGCGTCGGCTATCGCCGCATCTACATCGCCGGGCTTGCGCTCTTCACCGCGGCGTCGCTCGGCTGCGCGCTCGCCGGCTCGCTGCCCGTGCTGGCCGTGATGCGCGTGATACAGGGGTTCGGTGCAGCCGGCATCATGAGCGTGAACGCCGCGCTCGTGCGGATGATCTACCCGTCGTCGATGCTCGGGCGCGGGCTGTCGATCAATGCGATGGTGGTCGCGCTGTCGTCGGCGATCGGCCCGACGGTGGCATCGGCGATCCTGTCGTTCGCGTCGTGGCCCTGGCTGTTCGCGGTCAACGTGCCGATCGGCATCGCCGCGGTGTTCGGCAGCCTCCGGGCGCTGCCGGCCAACCCGCTGCACGACGCGCCGTACGACTTCCCGAGCGCGCTGATGAACGCGTGCGTGTTCGGCCTGCTCATCATGGCCGTCGACGGGCTCGGTCACGGCGAAAACCACGCGTACGTCGCAGGCGAACTGGCGATCGCGTTCGCCGTCGGCTACTTCTTCGTGAAGCGGCAGCTGTCGCAGCCGGCACCGCTGCTGCCGGTCGACCTGATGCGCATCCCGATGTTCGCGCTGTCGATCTGCACGTCGGTTGCGTCGTTCACGTCGCAGATGCTCGCGTTTGTCGCGCTGCCGTTCTGGCTGCAGCATTCGCTCGGGTTCTCGCAGGTCGAAACCGGCCTCTACATGACGCCGTGGCCGCTCGTGATCGTATTCGCCGCGCCGCTTGCCGGCGTGCTGTCGGATCGCTACTCGGCCGGCATTCTCGGCGGAATCGGGCTCGCGCTGTTCGCGGCCGGGCTGCTGTCGCTCGCGACGATCGGCGCGCATCCGGGCACCGTCGACATCGTGTGGCGGATGGCGCTGTGCGGCGCAGGTTTCGGGTTGTTCCAGTCGCCGAACAATCGCGCGATGTTGTCGTCGGCGCCGCGCGAGCGCAGCGGCGGCGCGGGCGGGATGCTGAGCACGGCACGCCTGACGGGCCAGACGCTCGGGGCCGCGCTCGTCGCACTGATTTTCGGGCTGGCGCCCGACCGCGGGCCGACGATCGCGCTCTATGTCGCCACGGTGTTCGCGGCGCTCGCCGCGGTGGTCAGCATGCTGCGCATCGCGTCGCCGCGCCCCGACGCGACGACCTGACGCCGCCGCGCCCGCCGGTCACGCGGCGTCGAGCGCGTCCATCACGAAGCGCACGCGCGCCTTCACGCTCACGCACGGCAGCTCGATCAGCCGATACCCGTAGGCCGTATAGCAATCGACCATCGCGTCGTAGGTGCGCACCGCCTCGGCGAAATCCTGCCGGCGCTCGGTGTCCTGCGTGTAGATGTCGGGCCACGGCGGCGCGATGAACACCCGCCGGTGATAACGGAAGCGCCGCGCCGCGGCCTCCGCATGCGCGGGCACCGCGAGGCCCGTCAGACGCAAGTAGCCGATCACGTCCGGCACGCCGCGGTCGAAGAACACGGGCCCGCGCGCGCCTCGTGCGAGATGATACGAACGCATCTCCCAGTTCAGCATCTGCTCGGCAAACGCGGCCGGGTCGCGCCAGGGCAGCGCCGGACCGTCGATCGCCATCTGGTCGCGGATCACACCACGCCCGGCCTCGTGCGAGCGCGCGAAACCGCTGCGCTCGAGCGCATCGAGCAGCGTGCTCTTGCCGGAGCCGGGGCCGCCCGTGACGACGAAGAAGCGGGCGGACGCCGCCTCCGCGCCGCCCTCCTCCATGCGCTCAGACATGCACGGCTCGCCGGCCCGCGCGCTGCGTGACCGACGCGGCCGCCGCGACGCTGCGCAGGTCGGCGACGAACGTATCGCGCCAGACCGACAGGTTGTTCTCGCGCAGGCGCGCGAGGTTCTCTTCGTGACGCGCCTGCCGCTCGGCGAGCGGCATCGACAACGCGCGCTCGAGCGCGTCCGCCATCTGCGACAGGTCGTAAGGATTGACGAGCAGCGCGCCGGTCAGCTCGGCCGCCGCGCCCGCGAACTCCGACAGCACGAGCACGCCCGGATCGGCCGGATCCTGCGACGCGACGTATTCCTTCGCGACGAGATTCATCCCGTCGCGCAACGGCGTCACGTAGCCGACCTGCGACATCCGGAAGAACGCCATCAGCAGATTGCGCTCGTACTTGCGGTTCAGGTACTGGATCGGCGTCCAGTCGAGCTGCGAGAAGCGGCCGTTGATGCGACCGGCCTCGCCTTCGAGCGTTTCGCGAATGCGCTGGTAGGTCTGCACGTCGGAGCGCGTCGGCGGCGCGATCTGCACGAGCGACACGCGCCCCTGCCAGCCCGGCGCGTTGGCGAGCATCCGCTCGAACGACTGGAAGCGTTCGACGAGCCCCTTCGAATAGTCGAGCCGGTCGACGCTCATCACGAGCTTGCGGCCGGCGAGCGCATCGCGCAGCATCTTCACCGGCTTGCGCGAGCCGTACTGGACAGCCGCCTCGGCGATCGCATCCGGATGCACGCCGATCGGATAGGCGGCGACCTTCACGACGCGGCCGTGCGCATGCAGCATCCCGTCGTCGCTCGCCGCGCCGATGCCGCGCCGCTCGATGTAGTCGGTGAACGCCCGCTTGTCGGCATCGGTCTGGAAACCCGCGATGTCGTACGCGCACATGAACTTCACAAGTTCCTCGTGCGGCGGCACGACGCGCAGCATGTCGGGCGACGGAAACGGGATGTGCAGGAAGAAGCCGATCGGGTTCTTCACGCCGAGTTCGCGCAGGCAATGCGCAAACGGCAGCAGATGATAGTCGTGCACCCAGATCAGGTCGTCGGGCAGCAGCAGCGCGGCGAGCTGCTTCGCGAGCATCGCGTTCACGCGCAAATAGCCGGCATACTCCTGCCGGTCGAAGCGCGCGAGATCGCCGCGGTAGTGGAACACCGGCCACAGCGTCGCGTTCGAGAAGCCGCGGTAGTACTGATCGTAATCGCGCCGGGTCAGCCCGAGCGTCGCATACGTGACGTTGCCGTCCCGCTGGATCGCGGGCGCGGCGTCGGGCGTACCGACGATCTCGCCGTTCCAGCCGAACCAGACGCCGCCGGTTTCCTTCAGCGCGTCCATCACGCCGACCGCGAGGCCGCCTGCGCTCGGGCGCGTGTCCTCGCCGGCGGCGACACGGTTCGATACCACGATCAATCTGCTCATGCGGCTTCCCCTCCTCGATTCGATTGGATGACGCGCGGCGCGCGCCAAGGCGGACGCGACGGCCCGGAGGCGGTCGCGCGGCGATTCAGATGTGAGCGATGCAACAAAGAGCGCAATGAAATGCGGCGGCGGAATGCAACGGCGACGGCATCAGGCGTCCTGCTCCTGGCCGAGGTCGCGTTGATAGTCGAGCCCTTCCGGGCGTGCGCCGCCCTGGTTGTGATCGCCGTCGGACGGCGTCTCGTCGGGCGCACCGGCCGGCGCGTCGGTTTGCGGACGCGGGCGCTCGGCACCCGCATCGGGCGGCCGGGGAGAAAACCGTTTGGAACGGCGCATGGCTGGGTGTCTCATATGCAACGCGGCTCGGAGCCGTCGTAGAAACATTCCATAACAAAACAGTCTAGGTGGCTTGCTCGCATGCCACGGTAACAATTGCCTTCAATTTGTAACCTTTCGACCCCCGCTCAGCCAACTGTCCGACAATACCGCCGCGCGTACGCGCGCGAGCCGTCGCCCGCCGATTTGTCAAAGCTTTGCAGTTTTCCTATGACAATTGCGAAACAATGACACGGCATGGGGGCGCGCATGCGTCGCCGCTCACCCAGACAGGACTTGCACTCAGGGATGAACATTCGTTTCGAACCGCCGCGTCGGGCCATGCCGGCGCGCATCGTGCTGGCCGCGATCGCCACGGCCGCACTGCTGTCCGGCTGCAACTCGCTGTACAGCGAAGGCGCGACCGCCAGCGCCGGTATCGCGGGCGCCGCGATTGCCTCCAAGGTCACCAACAACGCCGCCGTCGCGACGGGCATCGGCCTCGGCGCCGTCGCCGGCGCGCGAGCGGGCGTCCAGTACACGCAGCGCGTCGCGCACCGCTACACCCAGGAGCAGATCGCGAAAGCGGCCGGCCCGCTCGACGTCGGCGGCGTCGCGCCGTGGACGACGCACCACTCGTTCCCGATCGAGGACGACGAGCAGGGCCGCGTGACGGTCAGCCGGATGATCAGCATCGGCCCGCTCGACTGCAAGGAAATCGTGTTCGCGGTCGACACGCCCGCGAAGGCCGACAAGGCCGCCGAATCGGCGTTCTACGTGGCCACGATCTGCCGCGACGGCCCCGTGTGGAAATGGGCGTCGGCGGAACCCGCGACCGAACGCTGGGGCGCGCTGCAATGACCATCGCGATCCGTATCGCGGCGATCGGCGCGCTGTGCGCGGCCAGCGCCGCGCTGTCGGGCTGCGGCTCGGTCGGCGCGGCGAGCGGCGCGCTCGCCGGCGCGGCGACGGGCCTCGTCACCGCGAACCCGGCCGTGGGCGTCGGTGTCGGGATCGCCGTGCAGGCGGCGACCGACGAGGCCGTCAACCGCACGATGAAGCAGCTTCATCAGAATCAGCAGGACGCGATCGCGAAAGCGGCGGGCAGCCTGGCCGTCGGCGAAGTGAAGCCGTGGAAGGTGAAGAACACGCTGCCGCTCGAAAACGGCGAAGGCGAGGTGCGCGTCACGCGTGCGTACTCGACGGCGCTCGCGCTGTGCAAGGAATTCGCGTTCTCGGTGAAGGACGGCGACAAGGCCGACTGGTATTTCGCGAATGCGTGCCAGCAAGGCACGCACTGGAAGTGGGCGTCGGCCGAACCGGCCGTCGACCGCTGGGGCAACCTGCAGTAACGAGGCGATGCGCGGCGCCCGACACGCGCGGCGCATGCGAATGCCGGGCCCTGCGGCCCGGCGCGATGGCTCAGGACTCGACGTCCTCGAGACTGAAGATTTCGGTCTGGTCGTTGTACGAGAAGATCTCGCCGTAACGGCCCCAGTCGATCACCGCATCGAGCGTTTCCTCGGCCGCGCCGTCCGACAGAAAATCTTCCAGCTCCTGCTCGAAGCGCACGCGCGGCGCGCGATGGCCGGGGCGCTCGTTCAACACCTTCTTGATCCGCGCGGCGAGCGGCACATGCTTCAGCAGGTGATCCGCGAACATCAGCTTGCGCTCCTGCGTGCCGAATTCCGCGAACACGCGCCCCGGCGGCGTCAGGAACACGTCCCCTTCCCGCACGTCGGCGAAGCCGAGGTATTGCAGCACTTCGGCGATCGGGAACAGGTCGTCGACCTCCAGATGCAGCGTGCGTGCAATTTCCGGCATGTCGGCGCGGCCGTGGTACGGCGCCATCGCGAGCGTCTCGATCAGGCCGGCCATCAGGTTGGTCGACACCTGCGGCAGCCAGCTGCCGAGCTCGAGCCCCTTCTTCGTCGCCTCGCCGGTCTGGCGTGCGGTCATCTTCGCGTAGATGTCGTCGACGAGCTTGCGGAAGGCCGGGTCGAGGCGGTTGCGCGGATGCTTGAACGGCACCTTGATCTCGGCGATCACGCGGCCCGGGTTCGACGACAGCACCAGAATGCGGTCGCACATGAACACCGCTTCCTCGATGTTGTGCGTGACGATCAGCACCGACT
The DNA here is from genome assembly GCF_902833125.1 of Burkholderia sp. BCC1640. NCBI lineage: Bacteria > Pseudomonadati > Pseudomonadota > Betaproteobacteria > Burkholderiales > Burkholderiaceae > Burkholderia > Burkholderia sp. BCC1640. The sequence goes on from NZ_CADFEF010000005.1 coordinate 66,869, forward strand.
TGATCGGCATGCGGCCTTGCGTCCACAGATCGAGCAGGTCGGTGCGCAGCGTTTCGGCCGTCAGCACGTCGAGCGCCGAGAACGGCTCGTCCATCAGCAGGATCGTCGGGTCGACGACGAGCGCGCGCGCGAAGCCCACGCGCTGACGCATGCCGCCCGACAGCTCGCGCGGATACGCGTTCTCGAAGCCGTCGAGACCGATCAGGTCGATCGCGGCGAGCGCGCGCTCGCGCCGCTCGCGTGCGCCGACGCCAAGCGCTTCCAGCCCGGCCTCCACGTTCTGCAGCACGGTCAGCCACGGGAACAGCGCGAAGGTCTGGAACACCATCGCGACGCCTTCGGCCGGGCCGGTCAGCGGCTTGCCGAGGTAGGTCACTTCACCGCCGGTCGGCTCGATCAGCCCCGCGATGATCCGCAGCAGCGTCGACTTGCCCGAGCCCGAACGGCCGAGCAGCCCGACGATCTCGCCTTCGCGCAGCGACAGGTTCGCGTCGTCGAGCACGAGCAGTTCGCCCTGCGTCTTGTTGAAGCCGCGGCAGACGTGATCGACGCGCAGGATTTCCTCACCGAGTCGCGGCGGCTGGGACGTCTGGACGGGGGCGTTTACAGCATTCGGATTGTGCATCGCGTTTCGCTCTCAATCGGTCTCAGTCGAGCCGCAGCTTCGCTTCGGCGAAGGCATACAGCGGGCGCCACAGCAGGCGGTTGAACAGGGTAACGAACAGGGACATCACGGCGATGCCCAGGATGATCTTCGGAAAGTCGCCGGCGGCGGTGGTCTGCGCGATATAGGCGCCGAGGCCGTGCGCCTCGATCCGGGTCGTGCCCCACTGCACCGCTTCCGATACGATGCTCGCGTTCCACGCGCCGCCCGATGCGGTGATCGCGCCGGTCACGTAGTACGGGAAGATGCCGGGCAGGATCGCCTGACGCCACCACTGCCAGCCGCGGATCCGGAAGTTCGTCGCGGCTTCGCGATAGTCGTTCGGATAGGACGTCGCGCCCGCGATCACGTTGAACAGGATATACCACTGCGTGCCGAGCACGATCAGCGGCGACAGCCAGATGTCGGCGTTCAGGTGGAAGCGCGCGATCACGATCACGAACACCGGGAACAGCAGGTTTGCCGGGAACGCGGCGAGGAACTGCGCGAGCGGCTGCAGCTTCTCGGCGAGTTTCGGGCGCAGCCCGACCCACACGCCGACAGGCACCCAGATCACGGACGCGATCGAGATCAGCACGACCACGCGCAGCAGCGTGATGAGCCCGAGCACGATCACGTGGCCGACTTCGGCCATCGTCACGCCGGTCGACACGAAGCTGACGACACGCCACACGATATAGGCCGTGCCGAGCAGCACGAGCACCGCCCACGCGATGTCGACCGTGCGCGACGCCTTCTTCTCGACCTTGGGCAGCGTGAAGCGCATCGCGCCCGACACCGGCAGACGCAGCGGAATCCGCGCGGCCTTCGCGAAGAACCAGCCGGCCGGCACGAGCAGTTGATGGATCAGGCGCGTACGGCGCACGAGGTCGAGCAGCCAGGATTGCGGCGCGTCGCCCGACGCGGTGTTCTCCATCCGGAACTTGTCGGCCCACGCAATCAGCGGGCGGAACAGGAACTGGTCATAGGCCAGGATCACCACCGTCATCGTCAGGATCACCCAGCCGATCGCGCCGAGGTTCTTGTCCGAGATCGCCTGCGCGAGATACGCGCCGATCCCGGGCAGCGTGATGGTCTGGTTGCCGACGGTGATGGCCTCCGATGCGACGACGAAGAACCAGCCGCCCGACATCGACATCATCATGTTCCAGATCAGCCCCGGCATCGAGAACGGCACCTCGAGCTTCCAGAAGCGCTGCCACGACGTCAGGTGGAAGCCGCGCGACACTTCGTCCAGATCGCGCGGCACCGTGCGCAGCGACTGGTAGAAGCTGAACGTCATGTTCCACGCCTGGCTCGTGAAGATCGCGAAGATCGCGGCCAGTTCGGCGCCGAGCACGCGGCTCGGGAACAACGCGAGGAAGAACGTGACCGTAAACGAGATGAAGCCGAGCACCGGCACCGACTGCAGGATGTCGAGGATCGGGATCAGCACCATGCCGGCGCGGCGGCTTTTCGCGGCGAGCGTGCCGTAGACCAGCGTGAACGCGAGCGACGCGACCATCGCGGCGAGCATCCGCAGCGTGGTGCGCAACGCGTATTCGGGCAGGTTCGACGAATCGAGCGAGATCTTCTGGGTTTGAAGGGTCCCGATCGGCGCCATCGTTTCATGAAAACCGACGACCGCCATCGCGATCAGGCAGATGATCAGCGGGAACGCGATGAAGTCCCACCGGTTCGGCAGAACGCGCCACGCGGACGCGTTGGCGGTCCGGTTCGGATTGAAGAATCCGACGTCCATCAGGCGCCCTCCCCGGTAAGGCCGAACGAAGCCGGCAGACGATGTTGATTCATGGCAAAGCGCACGGGCGCGGTAATTCGACGCGGTAATTCGATTGATTCACGATCTGACGCCGGCGCGAGGCGCCGTGCGTGCAAGCTGCGCCCCCGGCGCGGCGAGTCAGGCCGCGACGGCACGACACTACACCAACCTGTATTTCAGGTTCAACCGTCCGGGGCCGGCGCGGTGCCATGCGACGCGCGGACGGCGCACGGATCGTGCCCGGCACGCGGGTGAACGGCAGGCGTGCGATGCGGAGCAGCCCGGCCGCAGTCCTCCGGCCGGCACGCAGGCCCCGAATTATGCCGTGATCCGGGCCGGCCGGGAACCCGCCAGCCGCATGCGGACGCAAACCATGCCGGACGTCATCGGACGATTGCGGCGAAGCAGGTATGATCGGGGCTAGCCCCTGGCGTCGGTGTCGACCACTGCCGCCAGGGATCGACCGACCAGCGGGAGGAAGGGAATGGCAGGAAACTTGGTGATCGTCTGCCGCGATCAGGATGCCGATGCGTTCTACGAGCTGATGCAGGAATATGGGTCGTTCCAGACGCGGCTGTCGTCGACGGCATGGTACCTGAACATGAACGTCGTGCCGGAATCGCTGCAGGACGAGATTCTGGAGCGCCTTGGCCGCTATACGACCGTCTATATCTTCGAGGCCACGAGCGTGACCTACAACACCATCGACAGCAACGCCGCCGAGACGCTCGGCACGCTGTTCGGCGAATGATGCCGCGCGGCGCCTGCCCGGCAGGCGCCGCATCCGCCGCTTACGCGGCCTGGGCGTGCAGTTCGTCCTTCGGCACCACGTCGAACGGGAACGTCATCGCCACGCGCAGGCCGCCCTCGGGACGATTGCCGATCTCGCACGCCCCGCCCAGCCTCAGCACCAGCCGCTCGACGATAGCAAGCCCGAGCCCGCTGTGGCCATTGCCGCCGCGCGCAGGGTCGAGCCGCACGAACGGCCTTGTCGCGGCCGCCAGGTCGCGCGGCGCGATCCCGCCGCCGCTGTCGCTGACCGACAACACGTAACCCGTCGGCGTACGCAACGTCTCGATGAGCACGGGTGGCGCGCCGTACGCATGCGCATTGTCCAGCAGGTTCGACAAGATCCGGTCGAGCGTCGCGGTCGGCAGGCGGAAACCTTCGTCGGCGGCCAGATGCGTCTGGACCGCCGGCGCGTTCGGTGCGACCGCGCGATAGCTGCGCGCGATCCGCTCGCAGGTCTGGTCGACCGGCACGGGCTCGCTGCGGTCCGCCCCGCCGTGCGCGAACACGAGGAACTGGTCGACGATGTGCGACATCGAGTCGACATCGCGCACCACGCCGTCGCGCAGCCGCGCGTCGTCCATCATTTCCGCGCGCAGGCGCATCCGCGCGAGCGGCGTGCGCAGGTCGTGCGCGACGCCAGCCAGCATCACCGCGCGATCGCTCTCGGCCTGCGACACCTGTTCCACCATCTGATTGAAGCCATGCGTGAGCTGACGCAGCTCGCGCGGGCCGCGCTCGCGCAGCGGCGGCACCGGCTGGCCGCGGCCGAAGCGCGCGACCGCGCGCGCCAGCGAACGCAGCGGCTGCTGCAGCTGCCAGGCCGCGAACAGCGCGGCGATCACGCCTGCCGAGAAGATCGTGCCGAGCCACAGCAGCATCCGGTCGAGCGAGCGCGGCGGGCGCAGCGGCTGCACCGGCACCACGATCCAGTTGCGGTCGGTCGGCTCCTTGACCCACAACACCGGCGGGTGGCCCGGCGCGCCGATCTCGACCAGGGTGCCGGCCGGCATGCGCTCGCTCACGTCGTCGCGAAATCGCTTGAGCGGCGCCGGCAGATTCGAGCCTGCGCTCGTCGGCACGTCCGGACTGTCCGGCGACACCAGCCGCACCCGCGACGGCAGCGGCTGGTCGGGCGTGCGCTCGACGTGCTGGCGCACGGCATCGACGAGGAAGGCAGCCTCCTCGACCGCGTAACGCGTCTGCATCTGGCTGCGCTCGAGGCGCATCGCGAAGAACCACGCGAAGTGCGACAGGAGCAGCACGCCGACGACCAGCAGCGCCAGCCGTCCGAACAGTGAATCAATGGGTTTGCGCATGGGCCTCGCCGTCGGGCACGAACACGTAGCCGCGCCCGCGGACCGTCTGGATGAAGCGCGGCGTCGACGGATCCGTTTCCAGGATGCGGCGCAGGCGCCACACCTGGACGTCGATGCCGCGGTCGGTGCCGTCGTACTCGGGCCCGTGCAGCAGCTCGAGCAACCGCTCGCGCGTGAGCGTGCGCAGCGCGTGGTTCACGAAGATCTTCAGCAGCGCGAATTCGCTGCTCGACAGCGTTGCCGGCTTGCCGTCGACCGCCAGCGTGCGCGCCTGGAAGTCGAGCACGAAACGGCCGAACGCGAACGGCTCGCGCTGCTCGGGCGCCGCCGCCGACGGCGTCGCCCGGCGGCGGCGCAGCACGGCTTGCACACGCGCGAGCAGCTCGCGCGGGTTGAACGGCTTGCCGAGGTAGTCGTCCGCGCCGAGTTCGAGCCCGACGATGCGGTCGACGTCGTCCGCGCGCGCCGTCAGCATGATCACGGGGATGTCGTCGCCGGCCGCGCGCAGCTGGCGCAGCGCGGTCAGGCCGTCGACGCCCGGCATCATCAGGTCCAGCACGATCAGGTCGGGCCGCTCGCGCTCGAGACGCTTCTCGAGCGTCGCCGCGTCGTGCAGCACGGACACTTCCATCCCCTGGCGCACGAGATAGTCGCGCAGCAGGTCACGGAGTTCTTGGTCGTCGTCGACGATGAGGATCTGGGTAGTCATGGCTCGAAGTTTACCGCGCGAGTGCGGAGTCGAAGAACGAAACAAAGGAACGAAAGGGTTACTGCGGGTTACGGCGCAAGGGAACTGTAATGCACCGTAACCCGGCAGCCACCCCGCGTAACACCCGCCGGGGCACGCACCGCTAACCTGCGTCTTACCGGATGCGGCACACGGGTCACCCGCGCACCGCATCGCCGGACCCTTTGGATACAGGAGTTTCTGAAATGTATAAGAAGACTTCCCGCGTGGCCATCGCGGCCGCCACCGTGCTCGCTCTCGCATTCGGCACCGCGCATGCCGCGCAGCCCAACGACATGCCGCCGCCGGGCGGCCCCGGCATGCACCAGATGCACGGCGGCCATGACGGCGGCCCGTTCGGCGTGATCATGAAGCTGCACGATCAGCTGAAACTCAACGCATCGCAGGAGCAGCAATGGCAGACGGCCGTCAACACGATGAAGCAGAACCATGAAGCGATGCGCAAGAGCCACGAGCAGATGCGCGAGCAGTTCAAGGCGCAGCAGAATCAGCCGATCCTCGACCTGAACGCGATGCACGCCGCCCGCCAGCAGGCCGAGCAGCAGAATGCGCAGCTGCGCGAGCAAAGCTCGGCCGCCTGGCTCGCGTTCTACAACGGACTGAACGACCAGCAGAAGACGACGGTCAGCACCGCGCTGAAGCAGCAGTTCGCGCGGATGGAACAGCGTCACGAGAAGATGAAGGAACGCTGGCAGGAGCACCGCGCGGCCAAGGCCGCGTCGGCGCCGGCGCAGTAAGTCGGCGGGCCGCCTCCCCAGGCGGCTTCGCAGGGGACGCGGGTACTCGGCCCGCGTCCCCTGTTTCGTTTCAAGCGACGTCGAACAGCAGCACCTCGGCCGCCCGGCCGCGTGCGAACGCGATCGCTTCCACCCCGGCGATCCGCGCGCCGTCGCCCGCAGCCAGCGCGTGGCCGTTGACCTCCACGTCGCCACGCGCCACGTGCACATAAATGCCACGTCCGGCCGGCACACCGAATACCGCCTCCTCGTCACCGTCGATCAGCCCCGCGAAGATCCGCGCATCCGCACCGATCGACAGCGCGCCGTCGTCGCCATCCGGCGACGCGACGAGCCGCAGGCGGCCGCGCTTCCCGTCGTCGGCGAAATGCCGCTCCGCGTAACCGGGCCGCCCGCCGCGCTCGGCCGGCTGCAGCCAGATCTGCAGCAGATGCAGCACCCGGTCGCGCGACGCATTGGTTTCACTGTGCATGAGCCCCGTGCCGGCACTCATCCGCTGGATGCCGCCGGCCCGCACGATCGCGCCGTTGCCAAGGCTGTCGCGGTGCGCGAGCGCGCCGTCCAGCACGTAAGTGACGATTTCGAGGTCGCGGCGCGGCTGCATCCCGAAGCCGCGCGTCGGCGCGATCCGGTCCTCGCTCAGCACGCGCAGCGCGCCGAACGGCGGATGGGCGGCCTCGGCGTGGCCGTCAAGCGGAAAGCTGTGACTCGACTCGAGCCAGCCTTGGCGCGTGTGGCAGCGGTCGGCGGCGCGGCGGATGTGGAACATGGGGCGGGCACTCCGGCAGGCAGACATTCTTTCTTCGGGTTTACCTGCACTGTAGGGGCGCGCCAAGCGCGCCACAATCCGCCGCCCGCGCACCGCATCGTTGCACCCACGAATCCAATCGGCGCAATGCTCGTTGCGAATACCACGATTGCCGCAACGCCCGGATCGAAGAATCCATCGGTCGCGCCGGATTGCCGTTTTCCGGGTATCGCGTTCGGGTAAAATACCGCCCTTTTGGCGTTCGCCCGTCCGGCGAGCGCCGTTGCCCGCGCGCCGAAACACGAATTTTGGCCGTCTAGAATACGCCGCGGCGCCCGGCCCGACCGGCCGCGAGCGCCCACCGGAAGTGAGCGACAAAAGGATGGAAATGAAGAAGGCCGCCCTGTGCGCCGCCCTCGCCCTCGTGGCGGGCAGCGCCTTCGCGAAAGAATGGAAGACCGTGCGGATCGGTGTCGATGCCAGCTACCCGCCGTTCGAGTCGACCGCGCCGAGCGGCGAGATCGTCGGTTTCGACGTCGATCTCACCAAGGAAATCTGCAAGCGCATCAACGTAAAGTGCGTGTGGGTCGCGCAGGATCTCGACGGGATCATTCCCGCGCTGAAGGCGAAGAAGTACGACGTCATCGTGTCGTCGCTGACCGTCACGGACAAGCGTCGCGAGCAGATCGACTTCTCCGACAAGGTGTACGACGCGCCCGCGCGGATGATCGCGAAGGCCGGCTCGCCGCTGCTGCCGACAGTCGCGTCGCTCAAGGGCAAGCGCGTCGGCGTCGAGCAGGGTTCGACGCAGGAATCCTACGCGAAGGCGTACTGGGAACCGCAAGGCGTGACGATCATTCCTTACCAGAACCAGGACCAGGTCTATGCCGATCTCGGCTCGGGCCGCCTCGACGCGACGCTGCAGGATGAACTGCAGGCCGACTACGGCTTCCTGCGCACGCCGCGCGGCAAGGGCTTCGCGTTCGCCGGTCCGGAAGTGAAGGATCCGAAGACGATCGGCGACGGCACCGCGATCGGCCTGCGCAAGGAAGACACGGACCTGAAGCTCAAGATCAACAAGGCGCTGGCCGACATGCACAAGGACGGCACGTACGACCGGCTGTCGCACAAGTATTTCTCGTTCAGCGTCTACTCGGCTCGCTGAGCGCAGACAATGACGGGAAGCGGATGCGGGGGCGCCCCGCGTCCGGCAGTACAGGCAGTCCACCACGCGCCGCCCGCCCCTCGCCCGCCGCTCCCCGCGACGGGCTGGCCCGGCACCGTTGCCGGGGCGGACGGTCATGATACGCACGGGGCGTTCCGCGCAGCTTGGCGGGCACGTCTTTCGCGGCGCACCGCGTGCGCCGTCCGGGACCACACCAGGGACCACATATGTTTCTACAAGGCTACGGCCCGCTGATCCTCGCAGGCACCTGGCAAACCGTCAAACTGGCGGTGCTTTCGCTCGCGCTGTCGTTCCTGCTTGGCCTGCTCGGCGCGGGCGCGAAGCTGTCGCGCAACCGCTTCACGAACGGCGTCGGCACCGTCTACACCACGTTGATCCGCGGCGTGCCGGACCTCGTGCTGATGCTGCTGCTGTTCTACAGCCTGCAGATCTGGCTGAACATGGCGACCGACGCACTCGGCTGGGACCAGATCGACATCGATCCGTTCCTCGCCGGCGTGCTCGTGCTCGGCTTCATCTACGGCGCGTACTTCACCGAGACCTTCCGCGGCGCATTCCTGTCGGTGCCGCGCGGCCAGCTCGAGGCCGGCAGCGCGTACGGGATGACCAACTGGCAGGTGTTCACGCGGATCATGTTCCCGCAGATGATGCGCTTCGCGCTGCCGGGCATCGGCAACAACTGGCAGGTGCTCGTGAAGTCGACCGCACTGGTGTCGATCATCGGCCTCGCGGACGTCGTGAAGGCGTCGCAGGACGCCGGCAAGGGCACGCTGCGGTTCTTCTTCTTCACGCTGATCGCCGGTGCGGTCTACCTCGCCATCACGACGATCTCGAACTTCGTGCTGATTTGGCTCGAAAAGCGCTACTCGACCGGTGTCCGCAAGGCTGACCTATGATCGAACTCATCCAAGAATACTGGCGCAACTACCTCTATACCGACGGCTTCCGGATCACCGGCGTCGCGATCACGCTGTGGCTGCTGGTCGTGTCGATCGGCCTCGGCTTCTGCCTGTCGGTGCCGCTCGCGGTGGCCCGCGTGTCGAAAAGGAAGTGGCTGTCGAGCGCCGTGTGGCTTTACACGTACGTGTTCCGCGGCACGCCGCTCTACGTGCAATTGCTGCTCTGCTACACCGGCCTCTACAGCCTGCAGGTCGTGCGCGGCACGCCGCTGCTCGACGCGTTCTTTCGCGACGGGATGCACTGCACGCTGCTGGCGTTCACGCTGAACACCTGCGCGTACACCACCGAGATCTTCGCGGGCGCGATCAAGGCGACGTCGTACGGCGAGATCGAGGCCGCGCGCGCATACGGGATGTCCACCTTCACGATGTATCGCCGCGTGATCCTGCCGTCGGCGCTGCGCCGCGCGCTGCCGCTCTACAGCAACGAAGTGATCCTGATGCTGCACGCAACCACCGTCGCGTTCACCGCGACCGTGCCGGACATCCTGAAGATCGCGCGCGACGTGAACTCGGCGACCTACATGTCGTTCCACGCATTCGGGATCGCCGCCCTGCTCTATCTCGCGATCTCGTTCACGCTCGTGTGGCTGTTCCGCCAGGCCGAGCGTCGCTGGCTCGCGTATCTGCGCCCGCAAGGCAAGTAAGTTTTCGCAGGACTATTGATGAATTCCCAGACTCAAAAGCTTTTCGTCGACGATCTGCACAAGCGGTACGGCGACAACGAGGTGCTCAAGGGCGTGTCGCTGAAGGCGAACTCGGGCGACGTAATCAGCGTGATCGGCTCGTCCGGTTCCGGCAAGAGCACGATGCTGCGCTGTATCAACTTCCTCGAGCAGCCGAACGCGGGCCGCATCATCGTCGACGGCGAGGAAGTGCGCACCACGCCGGACAAGACGGGCGCGCTGCGCGCGGCCGATTCGAAGCAGCTGCAACGCGTGCGCACCAAGCTGTCGATGGTGTTCCAGCATTTCAATCTCTGGTCGCACATGAACGTGATCGAGAACGTGATGGAAGCGCCCGTCAACGTGCTCGGCATCCCGAAGAAGGAAGCCGAAGACCGTGCGCGCGAGTATCTCGAAAAGGTCGGCCTCGCGCCGCGCGTCGAGAAGCAGTATCCGTCGCATCTGTCGGGCGGGCAGCAGCAGCGTGTCGCGATCGCGCGCGCGCTGGCGATGCATCCGGACGTCATGCTGTTCGACGAGCCCACGTCGGCGCTCGACCCGGAACTGGTCGGTGAAGTGCTGAAGGTGATGCAGAAGCTGGCCGAGGAAGGCCGTACGATGATCGTCGTCACGCACGAGATGGGCTTCGCGCGCAACGTGTCGAATCACGTGATGTTCCTGCACCAGGGGCGCGTCGAGGAGGAAGGCGTGCCGTCCGAGGTGTTCGCCAACCCGAAGAGCGAACGCCTGCGCGGGTTCCTGTCGGGCAGCCTCAAGTAACGCGCGCGACGCGCGACGACACGCGGACGGGCGCCATGCGGCGCCCGTTTTGCGTTTACACGGCGTCCACCGGTACGCCGTCGGCGAACGCGCGCAGCGCATCGCCCGCGAGCCGGTAGCGCACCCATTCGCTTTGCGGCGCCGCGCCGACGCTTTCGTAGAAGCGGATCGCCGGCTCGTTCCAGTCGAGCACGCTCCATTCGAAGCGCCCGCAGCCGGTGTCCACGGCGATGCGCGCGAGCGCCTTCAGCAGCCGCAGCCCGGCACCCGCGCCGCGAAAGCGCGGCGATACGTACAGATCCTCGAGATACAAGCCCTGGCGGCCGAGCCACGTCGAGTACGACGAGAAATACACGGCGAAGCCGGCCGGCTCGCCGTCGACCTCGCAGATCAGCGCGCGCGCCGGCGTTCCTTCGCCGAACAGGCTGCGCTCGAGCGACGCAGGTGTCGCGACCACTTCATGCTCCGCCTTCTCGTAGATGGCCAGCTCGGTGATGAAGCGCAGGATTTGCGGCACGTCGGCGACGGTGGCAGAACGAATGTCGATTTGCACGGTGAGGAGCCCTCCTTCGGCCCGGACTGAAAACGGAATGCGGCGCCCGCGCAAGCGCGCCTGGCACCGGACAGATCGACATGCTACGTTCGCGGTTCAACTGCAGGAAGTGCAGTTTCTTCATCCGGACATGAACATGATGCATCCCGACCTGCGCCGTCTCGACCTGAACCTGCTGCTCGCGTTCGACGCGTTGTACCGCCACAGGTCGGTCGCCGCGGCCGCGCACGAACTGGCGATGAGCCCGTCCGCGCTGAGCCACGCGCTCGCCCGGCTGCGGGACGCGATCGGCGATGCGCTGTTCGTGCGGCTCGGCAACGAGATGCAGCCGACCGTGCGCGCCGACGACATCGCCACCTGGGCCGGCGATGCGCTCGACACGATGTCGAAGGGGCTCGCCCGCGCGCGCCGGTTCGATCCCGCGCAAAGCGACCGCACGTTCGTGTTCGCCGCGAGCGACTACACGGCATTCGCCGTGCTGCCGGCGTTGCTCGCGCGCATCGAGCAGGTCGCGCCGCGGCTGCGGATCCGCGTCGTCCACTCCGACCGCAAGATTTCGACCGACGAACTCGCGGCCGGACGCATCGACTTCGCGCTCGGCTATCACGAGGAGTCGGCCGCCGACGCGCCGGGCATCGAGGATTTCGACTGGTTCTCGGACGACTACGTGGTGATCGCGAGCGCCACGCATCCGGACATCCGCCGGCGGCTGACGCTCGACCAGTACCTCGCGGCACGCCACGTGATCGTCACGCCTTGGAACGAGTCGCGCGGCGTCGTCGACTACGTGCTCGACCGGCTCGGCCTCGCGCGGCAGGTCGCCGTGCAGTTGCCCAGCGTGCTGGCCGCACCGTTCGTGATCGCGGAATCGGCACTCCTGATGACAGTGCCGAACCGTGCCGCGCAGGCGCTGCGCCACGCGGCGCCGATCCGCATCTTCCCCGCGCCGTTCGAGATCCCGCGCTACACGGTGAAAATCTACTCGCACGCGAAGCACGCGCGCACCGACGCGCACCGATGGCTTCGCGCGCAGTTGCTCGACGCCCGGGCGGCATCCGCTTGAGCCTGGCGCGCTTCCACGGCGGGCGGCGGTCAGCCGTTGCCGGACAAGCGTTTCGGGCCTCCCGACAACGGCTGACCACCGCCAAATCATTACGAAATACTTACCAATTTCGTCTCTGCGGCGCTTACGCTCGCGCCCCGATGGCGTCAATAGTGGCAATCCTTGACCCATGCGTATCGAATCCGTGTCTCCCTTGTGTGACAAGGGTTTTCCGGGAATCGACGCCCCTTTGGGCACCCATCGCGCACAGTGTTGCATGGCAAATTGGCGACAGCGGTTAGTCAAACAACGATTTCCATCGCCACAAAATTGTATTTTTGCTAAATTAGTAACCAAAGTAGCAAAACGAAGTTCGTGAAATGTAGTTTAGCTTCACGACACAACAAGGAGACCCCGCAAGCCGACCCGGCCGCGCGGGACCGCTCAACGGTTTTCCGTCCGCTTGCCCGCGTGCCGCGCTTACCGGCTCTGCACGAGGTCTCCCTGGTTATCCCGCTTTTCGCTTTTGCCCGGCGTTCGCTGCTCCGGGCATCTCGTGCAGTCTGGGTTGACTTTTTGACAGGGTATGGAGGAGATGATGAAGAAAGCTTTGGTCGCGGCCGCGCTGATGGCTGCTGGGGTGGTTACGGCGCACGCGCAGAGCAGCGTCACGCTGTATGGTCGCCTGGATGCCGGCCTCGAGTACATGAACGGGCTGCAGGATGGCCATCGCGTTCGCGCAGAAAGCGGCGACTGGGGCACGAGCCTGTGGGGCTTGAAGGGCAGCGAGGACATCGGTGGCGGCAACAAGGTCCTGTTCCACCTCGAAGGCGCGTTCAACACGATGAACGGCGGTCTCGGCACGTCCGGCTCGATCTGGGATCGTTTCGCGACCGTCGGTATCTCGAACGACCGCTACGGTACGCTGCTGCTGGGTCGCGAACTCGCGATCGCAAACGGCGTGTGGGACTTCGATCCGCTGGGCCAGTCGAGCTGGTCGTCGGCATCGCTGGTGCGCGGCCGCAACTGGAACAAGACCAGCAACAACGTGTCGTACCAGTCGCCGTCGCTCTACGGCCTCGACTTCTACGGCCAGTTCGCGTTCTCGAACTCGACCAGCTTCAACGGCAACACCGACCCGAAACAACCCGGTCGTGCAGCCGGCGCTCAGATCACGTACACGAACTCGCTGTTCCAGTTGCGCGGCATCTATGACGAAACGCGCGATAGCAACGGCCGCTTCTCGGACGTGTTCAATTACTCGCGTGAATACTTTGCCGGCTTGAACGTGTTCCTCGGCCAGTTCAAGCTGCAGGCAGCTTACCAGGCATCGCATGCAGACGGCAGCGGCGGCCCGCCCGCGAACAATGGCGTGACCGGCACCCAGCAAGTCTGGGGCGGCGTGACGTGGCAGGCAACGCCAGCGGCAGCGCTGATCGCGGCCGTGTACCACGTGAATGCCAACCACGGCGGCGGCAACGCGAACATCTACACGGTCGGCGGCTCGTACAACATCTCGAAGCGCACGCTGTTCGACGTGCAAGTCGCGACGGTACGCAACAGCAAGACCGCAAACTTCGGTCTGAACGCAAACGGCGCGGGTACCGACGTCTCGACGGGCAACCCGCATCCGGGCGGCAGCCAGACCGGCGTCTACGCCGGCATCCAGCACCTGTTCTGATCAGGCGCCGTCCAGAGAACGATTCGACAACACTTTCCACGCTGCTGCGAGAGGCGCGTATCGGTGCGGTACCCTTCCGGGTATCCGCACCGTTTTTTATTGGCGGGCCGGGATCGTACGATCCACGGCCCGATCGACCGTTGGGTCGACCGTGCCCGAAGCGGCGCTCAGACCGCCGCTTCGTTCTCTTCGCCGGTGCGGATGCGGATCACGCGTTCGACGTCCGACACGAAGATCTTGCCGTCGCCGATCTTGCCGGTGCGCGCCGCGCCGATCACCGCGTCGATCACCTGGTCGACCTGCGCTTCCGCGACGACCACCTCGATCTTCATCTTCGGCAGGAAGTCGACCACGTATTCGGCGCCGCGATACAGTTCGGTGTGCCCTTTCTGGCGGCCGAAGCCCTTCACTTCCGTCACGGTCAGGCCGGTGAGGCCCACTTCGGCGAGCGCTTCGCGGACTTCGTCCAGCTTGAACGGCTTGATGATGGCGGTGATGCGTTTCATGATGGTTGTCCCTCAATGCTCGTTTGGATGCAGAATCGCGATCCCGATTGTAAGCCGGCCGGCCGCGTACGGCCCAGCGCGGCTCAGTCGAGACGTTCGGTAAAGCGTGACGTGATCGGATAGCGCCAGTCGCGCCCGAATGCGCGATGCGTGACGCGAATGCCGATGGGCGCCTGGCGGCGCTTGTATTCGTTGACCTTGATGAGCCGCGTCACGCGCGCGACGTCGGCCTCCGCATAGCCGGCCGCGACGATCTCCGCGAGCGGCCGGTCCTCCTCCATGTACATCCGCATGATCGCGTCGAGCACGTCGTACGGCGGCAGGCTGTCCTGGTCCGTCTGGTTCTCGCGCAGCTCGGCCGACGGCGCACGCGTCAGGATCCGCTCGGGAATCACGTCGCGCAGCCCGTAGTCCGTCGTTGCGTTGCGATAGCGGCACAGCCGGTAGACCAGCGTTTTCGCGATGTCCTTGATCACCGCGAAGCCGCCGGCCATGTCGCCGTACAGCGTGCAATAGCCGACCGCCATCTCGCTCTTGTTGCCGGTCGTCAGCACGATCGAGCCGAACTTGTTCGACAGCGCCATCAGCAGCGTGCCGCGGATGCGCGCCTGGATGTTCTCTTCCGTCGCGTCCTCCGCGCGGCCCGCGAACTCGCCCGCGAGCGCCGCACGGAACGCGTCGAACATTGGCGCGATCGCGATCTCGTCGTAGCGCACGCCGACGCGCCGCGCCATCTCCGCCGCGTCGGTGGTCGAGATGTCGGCCGTGTAGCGCGACGGCATCATCACCGCGCGCACGCGCTCGGGCCCGAGCGCGTCGCAGGCGACCGCGAGCACCAGCGCCGAATCGACACCGCCCGACAGCCCGATCAGCACGCCGGGAAAACCGTTCTTGCCGATGTAGTCGCGCACGCCGGTCACGAGCGCGCGATAGACCTGCGCGTCGACCGGCAACTCGGGCGCGATCGCGCCGGGCAGCGGGCGCGCGCCGTCGAACTCGACGATCGCGTGCCCTTCGTCGAACTGCGGCATCTTCGCGACGAGCGCGCCCTGCGCGTCGAGCACGAACGAGCCGCCGTCGAACACGAGCTCGTCCTGGCCGCCGACGAGGTTCACGTACACCATCGGCAGCCCCGTTTCGCGGATCCGCGCGCGCAGGATGTCGATGCGCAGCGCTTCCTTGTTCATGTGGTACGGGGAGCCGTTCGGGATCAGCAGCACCTGCGCGCCGGCGGCCTTCGCGATCTGCGCGGCCGACGCATGCCAGGCGTCCTCGCAGATGATCACGCCGTATCTGACGCCGTCCAGCTCGAACACGAGCGGCTCGGTGTCCGTCGCGAAGTAGCGCTTCTCGTCGAACACGTCTGCGTTCGGCAGATCCTGCTTGCGGTACGTCCCGACGATCTCGCCGCCGACGATCAGCGACACCGCGTTGTAGGTGTCGGTCGGCGGCACGCCGCGCTCGATCGGGCGGTTTGCATTACCATCGACGGCTGGCGCGTGCGGATCGCCGCCCGCGCTCCGCAGCGGATGGCCGACGAGCACCGCGAGCCCGTCGAACGCGCGCAGCGCATCGGCGAGCGTGTCGAGCGCGGCAGCCGCCGCCGTGTAGAACGCGGGCCGCAGCAGCAGGTCTTCCGGCGGGTAGCCGGACAGCGCGAGTTCGGGCGCGATCATCAGGTGCGCACCGTCGTTGTGCGCGGCGCGGGCAGCGGCGATGATCCGCGCGACGTTGCCGGCGAAATCGCCGACGGTGACGTTGATCTGGGCGAGAGCGAGTCGGGTCTTCATGACGGGATCGGCGCAGCCCGGTGGCGCGCCCTGAACGGCTGACGAAATCGTCCCGGACGCGGGCCACGGCGGCACGCATCCGGCGGCATCCAACAGTACGGATTCACGCTTGAAACACGAACGCATCGATTATCGCACGGGCATCCTGTCGTCCCCCGCGGAGGTGCCGGCCGACGAATGGAACGCGCTGCTCGAGCGCGACGCGCAGCCGACGCCGTTCCTGCGCCACGAATTCCTCGACGCACTGCACGTCGCGCGCTGCGCGGTCGACGACACCGGCTGGTCGCCGCACTTCGTCACGCTGACCGACGCGCGCACGGGCCGGCTCGCGGCCGCTGCCCCCGTCTACGCGAAACAGCATTCGTACGGCGAATACGTGTTCGACTGGGCGTGGGCCGATGCATATCAGCGCAACGACCTGCCCTATTACCCGAAGCTGCTGTGCGCGGTGCCGTTCACGCCCGTGCAGGGCACGCGCCTGCTCGCCGCCGACGACGACGCACGCCGCCAGCTCGCAGCCACGCTGCTGGCGTTCGCCGAGCAGAGCGACGTGTCGTCGCTGCACGTGCTGTTCCCGACCGGAGACGAAGCGCGGCTGCTCGAGTCGATGGGAATGATGCTGCGCGAAGGCGTGCAGTTCCACTGGCTCAACGACGGCTATCGCGATTTCGACGACTTCCTCGGCACGCTCGAGCAGAAGAAGCGCAAGAACATCCGCGCGGAACGGCGCAAGGTGCGCGATGCCGGTGTCACGTTCCGGCGGCTCACCGGCGAGCAGATCACCGACGCCGACTGGCGCTTCTTCACGCGCTGCTACCGGCAGACCTACCGCGAGCACTATTCGAGCCCGTACCTGAACCTCGACTTCTTTCGCGCGATCGGCGCGACGATGCCGGAGAACCTGCTGCTCGTGATCGCCGAAGCCGACGGGAAGCCGATCGCGAGCTCGCTCGCCGTGTACCGGCGCGGCGCGAACGGCAGCGGCGGCACGCTGTACGGCCGCTACTGGGGCGCGCTCGAACACGTGCCGTGCCTGCATTTCGAAGCGGCGTATTACCAGTTGCTCGAGTTCTGCATCGAGGCCGGGCTCGACACGTTCGAGGGCGGTGCACAGGGCGAGCACAAGCTCGCGCGCGGCTTCCTGCCGACCGTCACGCATTCCGCGCACTGGCTCGCGCATCCGGCGTTCTCCGATGCGGTCGCGCGCTTTCTCGAACGCGAGACCGAGCATATCCACGCGTACGTCGACGAGCTGCGCGAACACGATCCGTTCCGGCGGAGTGCCGGGTAGCATTGGCCGGCCGGCACATCCGCTTCAGCGACGGTCACGGCGATCGGTGGCGTTGACGCCCGCCATTTCTGAGACACTGACGGCTTCGCATCCCGCCGCCTTCCCATGTCCTGGTTTCTGTATCTGATCGAGTGCGCCGACGACAGCGTCTACACGGGCATCACGACCGACGTCGCCGCGCGCTTCGACGAGCACGCGTCCGGCAAGGGCGCGCGCTATACGCGCTCGCGCAAGCCGCGCGCCGTGCTCGCATCGTTCCCGCTGCCCGACCGGTCGATCGCATCGCGCGCCGAATACTGGGTGAAACGGCTCACGGCCGCGCAGAAACGCGAGCTGGCGGCCGGGATCCGGACGCTCGAATCGGTGTTGCCGGCAGGGATGTCGATCGACGGAAACGTCGACGCCGCAGGGCCGCAGGACGGCACACGCGAAAAGAAGAAGGTGAAAGCGAAGCCCGCCGACATTGCGAACGAGCCGGCCGAAACTGAAGAGGCTCGCGATAAGGCCGCGAAGAGCCGAACTGCCGGAAAAAAGACCGCGTCCGCGAAAACCGCGAAGACCCGACGCGCCGCAACGGCGCCAACGTCGGCAAAAGCCTCGCCTGTTTCCAGGAAACGTGCCGGGACCGCCGACGACACGGAAGGGAAAAAGACCGCCTCGCGAGGCACGCCGGCAAAACTGAACAAGCCGGCCACGAACGCATTGCCGAAGCGGAAAGCGTCGGCAGCCGGCGGCAAGCCTGCTGCGAACGGACTCGCCGCCCCTGCTTCCGCCCCGGCGCGCGGCCGTCCGTCGGCAAGGAAAGTAACCGCCGAAGTCATCGAGGCCGCCCCGGCCCCCGTTGCCCCGGCGCGCAGCGCAACGGGCGCGAAACGTGCGAAGGCCGCGGCGAGTGCTGGCGCCCAGCCGGCGCCGGCCCGCAAGAAAACCCTCGCACGCGCCACCGCGCGCACAAAACAAAACCGCGCGGCCTCCTGAGGAGACACGCGCGGTTTGCGTTCCGAACGAACCGGCCGCGAGGCCGGCGTGCCGGCTTACTTCTTGTAGTTCGCGGCGCCGTCGGCGATTTCCTTGTGCGCGGCGTCGATGCCGGCCCAACCTTCGACCTTCACCCACTTGCCCTTCTCGAGCGCCTTGTATTGCTCGAAGAAGTGCTTGATCTGGTCCTTCAGGTACTCGGGCACGTCGTCGATCGACTTCAGGTTCGCCGTCATCGGGCAGACCTTGTCGTGCGGCACGGCGACGAGCTTCGCGTCGACGCCCGACTCGTCGGTCATCTGCAGCATGCCGAGCACGCGCGAACGCACGATCGAGCCGGCCAGCAGCGGGAACGGCGTGATCACCAGCACGTCGACCGGATCGCCGTCGCCCGACAGCGTCTGCGGGATGTAGCCGTAGTTCACCGGGTAGCGCATGCCCGTGCCGATGAAGCGGTCGACGACGAGGAGACCCAGCTCCTTGTCCGCCTCGTACTTCACCGGATCGCTTTGCGCGGGGATCTCGATGATCACGTTGAAATCGTGCGGCAGGTCCTTGCCGGCCGGAACATGATTGAAGCTCATAGCGCTCTCTGTTGGTCGATGGGAATTCGGGACAGGGCGCCGCAGCCGATGCACCGCCGCGGGCGTCCCCGCAGGGAATGCGCCATTATAGCCAATCGACCGGTGGCGTCCGGATGACGATCGGCGCGATAATCGTTCCGGATGTCCGGCCATCGAACCGCGGGCGACGTTGCATGGGATCCGCGTAACCGCTGAAGCACCAACAGATTTGCATGGGACCCGAGCAAGCGCCGAAGCGCCAACCCGGGTCGACAGGAGCAGGCATGGAAGAGGCGAAGCACTTCATCGCGGGCGAATGGACGTTGCCCGCGCAACTGGAGACGATTCCGGTCGTCGACCCATCCGACGGTCAGCCGTTTGCGACGATCGCGCGCGGCACCGCGCCCGACATCGAGCGCGCCGTCGCCGCGGCCCGCGACGCGTTCGCGGGCCCGTGGGGCGCGGCGAGCGCCGCCGAGCGCGGCCGCGTGCTGATGCGGCTGTCCGCGCGCGTCGCCGACCACATCGAGGAACTCGCCGCGATCGAGGCGCGCGACACCGGCAAGCCGCTGAAGCAGGCACGTGCCGACGCCGCCGCGCTCGCGCGCTACTTCGAGTTCTACGCGGGCGCCGCCGACAAGCTGCACGGCGAGACCCTCCCCTATCAGGCCGGCTACACGGTGCTCACGGTGCGCGAGCCGCACGGCGTCACCGGCCACATCGTGCCGTGGAACTACCCGATGCAGATCTTCGGGCGCAGCGTCGGCGCGGCGCTCGCGGCCGGCAACGCATGCGTCGTGAAGCCGGCCGAGGATGCGTGCCTGTCCGTGCTGCGCGTGGCCGAGCTGGCCGCCGAAGCCGGGCTGCCGTCCGGTGCGCTGAACGTCGTCACCGGCTACGGCCATGAAGCAGGCGCCGCACTCGCGCGCCATCCCGGCATCGACCACATCTCGTTCACCGGCTCGCCCGCAACCGGCAAGCTGGTCACGCAGATGGCGGCGGAGAATCATGTCCCCGTCACGCTCGAGCTCGGCGGCAAGTCGCCACAAATCGTATTCGCCGACGCCGATCTCGACGCGGCGCTGCCCGTGCTCGTGTCGGCGATCGTGCAGAACGGCGGGCAGACCTGCTCGGCCGGCAGCCGCGTGCTGATCGAGCGCGCGGTGTACGAGCCGCTCGTCGAACGGCTCGCCACCGCCTTCAACGGGCTGCGGGTCGGCCCGAGCCGCGCGGATCTCGACTGCGGCCCGCTGATCAACGCGAAGCAGCAGCAGCGCGTGTGGGATTTCCTGTCCGACGCGCAGCACGACGGCATTCCGATGGCCGCGCACGGCCAGGTCGTCGCCGAGGCGCCCGAAAGCGGCTTCTATCAGGCCCCCGCGCTGCTGCGCGACGTGCCGCCGTCGCACCGCCTCGCGCAGGAAGAAGTGTTCGGCCCGGTGCTTGCCGCAATGCGTTTCGTCGACGAAGACGAAGCGGTTGCGCTCGCGAACGGCACGCCGTACGGCCTCGTCGCCGGCATCTGGACCCGCGACGGCGCACGCCAGCTGCGTCTCGCGCGCCGCCTGCGCGCGGGCCAGGTGTTCATCAACAACTACGGCGCGGGCGGCGGCGTCGAGCTGCCGTTCGGCGGCGTCGGCCACTCGGGGCATGGTCGCGAGAAAGGCTTCGAGGCGCTGTACGGCTTCACCGCGCTGAAGACGATCGCGATCCGGCACGGCTGAACCGGACGAACGCGGCCGGCGATGACCGGCCGCGCACCGAAACACCACGCACGCTTCCAACATAGGAGACACATCATGCGGCTGAGCGGCAAGACGGCCATCGTCACAGGCGGCGGTTCGGGCTTCGGCGAGGGCATTGCGAAGACCTATGCGCGAGAAGGCGCGAACGTCGTCGTCAACGACCTGAACGGCGCGGCGGCCGAGCGCGTCGCGAGCGAGATCGCGCTGGCGGGCGGCAAGGCGATCGCGGTCGCGGGCGACGTGTCGAAGGACACCGACTGGCGCGCGCTGCTGCAAGCCGCGCTCGACGATTTCCATTCGGTGCAGATCGTCGTGAACAACGCCGGCACCACGCACCGCAACAAGCCGGTGCTCGACGTGACGGAAGCCGAGTTCGACCGCGTGTATGCCGTCAACATGAAGAGCCTGTTCTGGAGCGTGCAGACCTTCGTGCCATATTTCCGCACCCAGGGCGGCGGCGTGTTCGTGAACGTCGCGTCGACGGCCGGCGTGCGGCCGCGCCCGGGCCTCGTCTGGTACAACAGCACGAAGGGCGCGATGATCACCGCGAGCAAGTCGCTCGCGGCCGAGCTCGGCGCCGACCGGATCCGCGTGAACTGCATCAACCCGGTGCTCGGCGAGACGGGCCTGATGACCGAGTTCATGGGCTGCGAGGACACGCCGGAGAATCGCCGCCGGTTCCTGGCGACGATTCCGCTCGGCCGCTTTTCGACGCCGCAGGACATCGCGAACGCGGCGCTGTACCTTGCATCCGACGAAGCCGAGTTCATCACCGGCGTCTGCCTCGAAGTCGACGGCGGGCGCTGCATCTAGCCGCGCCGCCGTGAATTGCGCGCATCGGCATCGCCCGCCGGCGCCGTATCCAAGCATCATCATTGCTTCGCACGACACCGGATCGGGCGCCGACGCGCCAGGTCCGGACAACGACAAGAACTGGAGACAACATGGCAACATCGACGCAGTCGCTGCCGGGCTCGTCCGGCGCATTCGAGGAAGCAACCTACCGCAAGGTGTCCTGGCGGCTCACGCCGCTCCTGCTGCTGTGCTACGTGGTCGCGTATCTCGACCGCGTGAACGTCGGCTTCGCGAAGCTGCAGATGGCGAGCGACCTGAATCTCAGCGACACGGTCTACGGGTTGGGCGCCGGGATTTTCTTCTTCGGCTACTTCCTGTTCGAAGTGCCGAGCAACATCATCCTGCACAAGGTCGGCGCGCGCGTCTGGATCGCGCGCATCATGGCGACGTGGGGCGTGATCTCGATCCTGACGATGTTCGTCACGACGCCCGCGATGTTCTACGTGATGCGCTTCCTGCTCGGCGTCGCCGAAGCCGGCTTCTTCCCCGGCGTGATCCTGTACCTCACCTACTGGTATCCCGCGCATCGGCGCGGCCGGATGACGACGTTCTTCATGACGGCAGTCGCCTTGTCCGGCGTGATCGGCGGGCCGATCTCCGGCTTCATCCTGAAGGCGTTCAACGGCGTGAGCGGCTGGCACGGCTGGCAATGGCTGTTCCTGCTCGAAGGGATCCCGTCGGTGCTGGCCGGCGTGCTTGTGTTCTTCGCGCTCGACGACCGGATCGCGAAGGCCAAATGGCTCACCGACGACGAAAAGGCGCTGCTCGCGCGCAACGTCGACGCGGAAGAAGCAACGAAGGAAGACCTGCCGCTCGGCGCGGTGATGGCGAGCCCGCGCGTGTGGCTGATGGCGCTCATCTACTTCTCGTTCGTGATGGGGCTGTACGGCGTCGGCTTCTGGCTGCCGACGATCATCAAGGCAACCGGCGTGACCGACACGTTCATGATCGGCCTGCTGTCGGCGGTTCCGTATGCGGCGGCGGTGGTCGCGATGATCCTGATCGCGCGCAGCGCGGACAAGCGCCGCGAACGACGATGGCACCTCGCGATTCCGGCCGCGTTCGGCGCGCTCGGGCTCGTGCTGTCGGTGATCTGGGCGCACCAGACGGCGCTCGCGATGCTCGGCCTCACGCTCGCGACGATGGGCATCCTGACGACGCTACCGCTGTTCTGGAGCCTGCCGACCGCGTTCCTCGGCGGTGCGGCCGCTGCAGCGGGCATCGCGATGATCAATTCGATCGGCAACCTCGCGGGCTTCCTGAGCCCGTACATGATGGGCTGGCTCAAGCAGGCGACGGGCGCCAACGATGCAGGCATGTACATGCTCGCCGGGTTCCTCGTGCTCGGCGGACTGCTTGCGCTGTCGGTGCCGAAGCGGCTTGTCGACAGGTGATGCCGCACGTGACGACGTGCCTGCCGCAGTGAAATGCATGAAAAAGCCCCGAAGGCCAATTGGCGTTCGGGGCTTTTTTACGCGCGGCGGGCAAGCGCCGCCGCGTCAGACCACGGTGATCGCGAGCGCGCTTTCGCGGTAATGCTTGGCCGCCTTGTCGGTTTCGCCGAGATGCTCGAACAGGCGGGCGAGCGCACGGTGCGCACGCACCTTCAGCGCCTCGTTGTCGGCCTGCTTCAGCGCGGCTTCGAGGAACGACTGCGCCTTGCCCCACAGCTGCTGCTGCTGGCAGAGACGGCCGAGCGCGAACAGTAGGTCGGCATCCTCCGGGTGATCCTTCTTCCACCCTTCGGCCTTCTGGATCAGCGGCAACGCGTCGCCGCCGGCCGTGTCCGGATAGCGGCGCAGGAGGCGCGCATCCCAGTTGTGCGCGAGCGCTTCCTCGACGATGCGGCGCGCTTCGGTGCGGCGCTCGAGCGTCACCAGCAGGTCGGCCGCGAGATCGGCCAGGCGCGGCGACTGGCGCTCGAGCGGCGACAGCGACTGCCACACCTCGAGGAGCGCGTCCGGGTCGTGCCGGCGTTCGCGCAGCAGATTCTCCGCCGCCTGCTGGCGCAGCCGCACGGCCGCGGCCGGATGCAGCGCCTCGCGCTTCTCGAGCGCCTTCGCGAGCTTCAGCACCTCGGCCCAGTTCTTCAGCTGCTGCTGAGCGCGCAGCGCGACCTGCTGTGCATGAATGCGCTTGCCGCCCGCCTGCAGGTCGGCCAGCGCGGCGAGCGCGCCGTCGGCGTCGCGCGCATCCGCGCGCATGTCGGCCGCGGCAAGCAGCCGTGCGTCCTGCCATTCCGGTGCGTCGACCTTCGACAGCCAGTCGTCGCGGCGCGTGTATTCGTGCATCCGGTGCGCGGCGGTCGCCGCGACGAGACTCGCGGCGCCCTGGTTCGCATCGACCGCGAGCGCGTCGCGCGCGGCCTTCTCAGCGCGCGAGAAACGGCCTGCGTACAAGTTCGCGATCGCGTCGCGCAGCGACGCCTGTGCCTTCTCGTTGCGCGAACGCGCACGATACGCGGCGACCCGCTGCGGCATGCGCCAGATGTTGCGCACGATGCGCAGCAGCGCGTACACGACGATGAACAACACGACGATGGAGATCACGAACAGGTTCAGCGACACGTCGACCCGGTACGGCGGATAGACGAGCAGCACCTGCCCCGCGTCGAAATGGCCGACGGTGGCGAGTGCCGCGGCGATCGCGAACAGGATCGCGAGCCAGACGATTCCTCGAAGCGTCATCGTTACCCCCGGCTCTTGAACTGCTGAACGGCGTTCAGGCTCGTGTTCAGGTTCGGCACCGCGACCGTCAGCGATGCGCCGTCGACCTGCTTGAGCAGATCCTCGACGGTTTGCGTGTCCCTCGATGCCTGGTCGAAATACTTGCCGAGCGACGCCTGCGCCGCATGCAGGTCGGCCTTCATCGCGCCGTCATTGCGCGCGAGCAGCGACAGCCGCGCGGTGAGCAGGCGCAGCTTCACGTTCTCGCGCACGAAGTAGCCCTGGTCCGGCGATGCGAGCATCGCGTCGGCGTTGTCGATCCGGCGCACCTGCACGAGGCCCTTCAACTGCTGACCGAGCCCGGCCGAGAAGTCATGCCACCACACCTTCCAGCGCGGCTCGCCGGCCACGGCCGCGGCCGACGAAGCAGCGTCGGCCGGCACGGCCTTCGGTGCCGCATGCGGGACAATCGCCTCGCCGGACAGCGGCAGCGCGTCGATCTTCGCGATCGCGTCGTCGAGCTTGATCGCGAGGCCCGTGAGGTCGGCCGACGGTGCGGCCTTCAGCTTCTCGATGTCCTGCGCGAGCGCCTTGCGCACCGTGACTGCCTGCGCGCTCTGCGACGTCGCGAGGCGTGCATCGGCATTCTGCAGCGCGATCAGCGCGAGTTGCGTGTTCCCCGTCAGCTGCAGTTGCTGGCTCGCGCTCGACAGCATCTGGTCGACCTCCTCGAGCATCCAGGCGTCGCGGTTGCGCGACAGGTCCTGGTATTGCTGCTGCAGCGCCTGCTGCGCGCTCTGCGCGTCGGCAAGCTTGCCGTCGAGCTGCGCAAGCTGCGTGTCGACCTGATGCGTGCTCGCGAGCGCCTGCTCGGTCTTCGTGCGGGTTTCGGCCGTCTGCGCATCGAGCGCCTTCTGGCGCGCGACGAACGACTCGTCGAGCCGGTCGACCTTGCGGTTCAGCGCGTAGCCGCCCACACCCGCCGCGCAGCCGAGCACGACGACGACGAACCACAGCGCCGCGCTGCCGCCGCGGCGCGCGTGCGGTTCGGACGCGAGATAAGGAGGACTGGACGGCGGTGCGGATGCAGCGGCCGGCTGGGAAGCGACGCCTTTGGAATCGTTGGTATCTGTCATGCGTTTAGTCACCGGTGCGGCTGTCGCCGGTTGGACGGCCTCGTCGGCCATCGTTCGAAACGCGCGGACGATGCGCTCATCGCCCGCGCCGGTCAGCGTAATCCTATCAAAACCCAGTGCGCGCGCGGTCTGCTCGATGCGCGGATGCGGCGTCACGAGCGGCGCATGCTTCAGCGCCTCGATCTCGGCGTCGTTCAGATGCGCGCGAGAGAGTTCGTGCAGGTTGCGCACGCCCTCCGAGCTCGTGACGAGCCACGCGTGCGGCGCGCCGGCGAGCAGCGCATGCACGCGCTCCCACGCGCCGATGCGCGGCTCGGGCACGACGCGCCGGTAGGCCGCGACCAGCGTGACCTCCGCCCCGGCTTCGCGCAGCCGCTCGGCGAGCCATTCGCGGCCGCCGTCACCGCGCACGATCAGCACGTGCCGGCCGGCGAGCGCGTGCGCGCCGCCGAACGCGGCCTCGATGCTCGCGAACAGGCTTTCCGAATCGTAATGCGGGACGCCGCCATCGGCGGGCGCCTGCGGCGCGATCACGCGATGCGCGGGCGCCGCGATGCCGTGGCGCTCGAGCGCCGCGACGCTGCCGGGGCCGACGACGCCGACCGGCAGCGCATTCGGCCAGATCGCGCCGTACAGCGCGAGCGCGCGGTCGATCGCGTTCGGCGACACGAAGATCACGAGCGCGTAACGCTCAAGCGCCGCGAACGCGGCGTCGAGCGGCGCCGGATCGTCGACCGGCGCGATGTCGATCAGCGGGAATTCGAGCACGTCGCAACCGGCCTCGGCCAATTGGGCCGCAAGTCCGGCCGACTGACCGTCCGGGCGTGTCAGGACGGCGGTGAATGCGCGCGCGCCGCCCGCCATCAGGCGTCGCCCTTGCCGGCCTGCGAGCCGGCGAGCAGTGCGTTGACGATGTCGCGTGCGCCCTGCGCCTCGAGCTCGTCGGACACCGCGCGGCCGAGCGCGAGCGCATCGGCGACGGTCATGACGGCACCGCACTCCTCCGCGGTCAGCACGCGCTGTCCGTCGGTCGTCGACACGCGGCCCGTCAGGTAAAGCTCGCCCGCGCGCCACACCGCGTGGGCGGCGAGCGGCACCTCGCAGCTGCCGCCGAGCGCGCGCGACACCATCCGCTCGGCCTCGACCGCGAGCGCGGTCCGCGGGTCGTGCAGCGGCGCGAGCCATCCGGCGACGTCCGTGCGATGCGCGGCGATTTCGATGCCGAGCGCGCCCTGGCCGGCGGCCGGCGGGCTGTCCTCGACGCCGATCAGCGCGCGGATTCGCGCTTCGAGGCCAAGGCGCTTCAGGCCCGCGGCCGCGAGAATGATCGCCGCGTAGTCGCCGCGATCGAGCTTCGACAGGCGCGTGTCGAGGTTGCCGCGCAGCGGCAGCACGTTCAGGTGCGGATAACGCGCGCGCAGCATCGCCTCGCGGCGCAGGCTCGACGTGCCGACGACCGCGCCGGCCGGCAGCGCGTCGAGCGACGCGTAGTCGTTCGACACGAACGCGTCGCGCGGATCCTCGCGCTCCATGATCGCGGCGAGCGTGAAGCCGTCGGGCAGCGCCATCGGCACGTCCTTCAGCGAATGCACGGCCAGGTCGGCACGGCCGTCGGCGAGCGCATTCTCCAGTTCCTTCACGAACAGGCCCTTGCCGCCGACCTTCGACAGCGTGCGGTCGAGAATCTGATCGCCACGGGTCGTCATCCCGAGGATTTTCACGTCACAAGCTGGATATAATTTGCGCAGCGCATCACGCACATGTTCGGCTTGCCACATCGCCAGGCGACTCTCGCGCGAAGCAATCGTCAGCGTCACGGGGGCTTGTGCCGACCGCGGCCCGGCCGAAGAGATCTCGGAATTCATTGCAGGAACAATCGAAGGACGGGATTGAAGATCGAACAATGGTAGCACGCACGCCCCGGCCCGCCCGGGCCCGGCGCCTGCGCCCGCCGCGCTTCGGCGCCGGCGGCGACACCGATGCGCGGATGTGCCGCACGTAGCTGATTGCTTGACCGCAGTTCCCGTAGTTTCCGCAGTCCCCGCAGTCCCTTTTGACTCGAGCTTTCCCAAGGAAACCCATCGTGAAGTCTTCCGGATCGGCGCGTACGACGCGCCGCAATGCTGCCTTGCCCTCCTCCGACGCCCAGACGGGCTCCATCGCCACCGCCGCGAACGGCCGTGCGAAAACGGCAACGAAACCGAAAGACCCGATACGTCAGACAAAACGCGCGATCAAGACCGCCGCCCCGGCTAACGGCAAGGCCGGCGCGGCGAAGCCCGGCGCCCGCACGCGCGAGGACAAGGACGGCCCGCTGTTCGAGGACATTCGCTACCTCGGCCGCCTGCTCGGCGACGTGGTGCGCGAACAGGAAGGCGACACCGTGTTCGACGTCGTCGAGACCATTCGCCAGACGGCGGTGAAGTTTCGCCGCGAGGACGACAGCGAGGCCGCGCAAACGCTGGAGAAGAAGCTGCGCAAGCTGACGCCGGAGCAGACGGTGAGCGTCGTGCGCGCGTTCAGCTATTTCTCGCATCTGGCGAACATCGCCGAAGACCGCCATCACAACCGCCGCCGCCGCATCCACGCGCTGGCCGGGTCGGCGGCACAGCCGGGCACCGTCGCGTACGCGCTCGAGCAGCTGAAGACGACCGGCAACGCGTCGAAGCGCCTGCTCCAGCGCTTCTTCGACGACGCACTGATCGTCCCGGTGCTGACCGCGCACCCGACCGAAGTGCAGCGCAAGAGCATCCTCGACGCGCAGCACGACATCGCGCGCCTGCTCGCCGAGCGCGACCAGCCGCTGACGGCCCGCGAACGCTCGTACAACGAATCGATGCTGCGCGCGCGCGTGACCGCGCTGTGGCAGACCCGCATGCTGCGCGACGCGCGCCTGACGGTCGGCGACGAGATCGAGAACGCGCTGTCGTACTACCGCGCGACGTTCCTTGACGAGCTGCCCGCGCTGTACGGCGACATCGAGGCCGCGCTCGCCGAGCACGGCCTGTCCGCGCGCGTGCCCGCGTTCTTCCAAATGGGCAGCTGGATCGGCGGCGACCGCGACGGCAACCCGAACGTGACCGCCCCGACGCTCGAAGAAGCGATCAACCGCCAGGCCGCGGTGATTCTCGAACACTACCTGGAACAGGTGCACAAGCTCGGCGCCGAGCTGTCGGTGTCGAACCTGCTGGTCGGCGCGAACGACGCGGTGAAAGCGCTCGCGGCCGCGTCGCCGGACCAGTCGCCGCACCGTGTCGACGAACCGTATCGCCGTGCGCTGATCGGCATCTACACGCGGCTAGCCGCAAGCGCGCGCGTACGACTCGGCGAAGGCACGGTGCCCGTGCGCAGCGCCGGCCGCGGCGCGCCGCCGGTGCGTGCGGTGCCGTATGCCGATTCCGAGGCCTTCGTCGCCGACCTCAAGGTGCTGACCGCCTCGCTCGACGAACATCACGGCACGTCGCTCGCCGCGCCGCGCCTCGCACCGCTCGTGCGCGCGGCCGAGGTGTTCGGCTTCCATCTCGCGAGCATCGACCTGCGCCAGAGCTCCGACATCCACGAAGCCGTGGTCGCCGAGCTGTTCGCGCGTGCCGGCGTGCACGCAGACTACGCGTCGCTCTCCGAGGACGACAAGCTGATCGCGCTGC
The DNA here is from genome assembly GCF_902833125.1 of Burkholderia sp. BCC1640. Classification (NCBI taxonomy): domain Bacteria; kingdom Pseudomonadati; phylum Pseudomonadota; class Betaproteobacteria; order Burkholderiales; family Burkholderiaceae; genus Burkholderia; species Burkholderia sp. BCC1640. The sequence continues at coordinate 95,679 of NZ_CADFEF010000005.1, forward strand.
TTGCCGCGCTCGCCGATCCGCGTCCGCTGCGCTCGCCGTACATCGAATACTCGGCGCTCGCGCAGAGCGAGCTGGGCGTGTTCGAGAAGGCACGCGAGGTGCGTGCGCAGTTCGGCCCGCGCGCGGTACGCAACTACATCATTTCGCACACCGAGACGGTCAGCGACCTCGTCGAAGTCCTGCTGCTGCAGAAGGAAACCGGGCTGCTCGAAGGCGCGTTCGGCGCCGCTCACGACAGCGCGCGCAACGGCCTGATGGTGATTCCGCTGTTCGAGACGATCCCCGACCTGCGCGACGCCGCGCGCATCATGCGCGAATACTTCGCACTGCCGGGCATCGACGCGCTGATCGCGCACCAGGGTGCCGAGCAGGAAGTGATGCTCGGCTACTCGGACAGCAACAAGGACGGCGGCTTCCTGACGTCGAACTGGGAGCTGTATCGCGCGGAGCTCGCGCTCGTCGACCTGTTCCGCGAACGCAAGATCACGCTGCGGCTGTTCCACGGCCGCGGCGGCACGGTCGGCCGCGGAGGCGGCCCGACTTACCAGGCGATCCTGTCGCAGCCGCCGGGCACCGTGAACGGCCAGATCCGCCTGACCGAACAGGGCGAGGTGATCGCGAGCAAGTTCGCGAACCCCGAAATCGGCCGGCGCAATCTCGAGACGGTGGTTGCCGCGACGCTCGAGGCGTCGCTGCTGCCGCAATCGAACGCGCCCGCCCAGCTGCCCGCGTTCGAAGCCGTGATGCAGACGCTGTCCGACGCCGCGATGGCGTCGTATCGCGCGCTCGTCTACGAAACGCCCGGCTTCACCGACTACTTCTTCTCGTCGACGCCGATCACCGAGATCGCCGAGCTGAACATCGGCAGTCGCCCGGCCTCGCGCAAGCTGCAGGATCCGAAGCACCGCAGGATCGAAGACTTGCGCGCGATTCCGTGGGGCTTCTCGTGGGGCCAGTGCCGGCTGCTGCTGACGGGCTGGTACGGCTTCGGCAGCGCGGTGAGCGCGTATCTCGACGGCGCGCAGGACGCGGCCGAACGCACGAAGCGCGTCGCGCTGCTGAAGAAGATGAACAAGACCTGGCCGTTCTTCGCGAATCTGCTGTCGAACATGGACATGGTGCTCGCGAAGACCGATCTCGCGGTCGCGTCGCGCTATGCGCAGCTGGTCGCCGACCGCAAGCTGCGCAAGCACGTGTTCGAGCGGATCGTCGCGGAATGGGAGCGCACGTCGCAGGCGCTCGCGGAAATCACCGGGCACGCAGGCCGCCTCGCGACCAACCCGCTGCTCGCGCGCTCGATCAAGAACCGCTTCCCGTATCTCGATCCGCTGAACCACCTGCAGGTCGAGCTGATCAAGCGTCACCGCGCGGGCGACACGAACGCTCGGCTGCGCCGCGGGATTCACCTGACCATCAACGGGATCGCGGCCGGCCTGCGCAATACGGGCTGATCCGTGCGCGGCGCGGGCCTGCCCGGCACCGCGCCGGCATCGCGAAGCGAAAGCCGCAAAACGAAAGCCGCGATACGCAACCACGCGTATCGCGGCTTTTTTTCATGGAGCGGCACGACGGCGCCGGCCGCCGTGTCGCCTCATACGCTCATTGCGCGTCGATCAGCAGCGCGTCGTGCTCGAACGAGCCGTCCGTCCGCACCGCGTAGTAGCCGCGCACCTCGTCGGGCGCATGCGCCCACAGCGCGCGGATGCCCGCGACGCTGTCGGCCGGCGTGCGGATCCGCTCGACCCATGTATCGAAATCGATCGGCAAGCGCCAGCGGCTCTGCACGTGCGCGTCGAACCCGGCGTCGCGGAACATCGCGAGCCATTCGTCGGCGCGGTAGTCGCGCACGTGCGACGCGTCGCGCAGCACTTCGGCGGCCTGCAGATAGGTGTCGAGCAGCGGATGGTCGTTGCCTGCGATGTCGATCATCAGCACGCGGCCGCCCGGCTTCAGCACGCGACGCACCTCGGCGAGCGCCGCGCGCACGTCGTGCCAGTGGTGCGCGCTCATCCGGCTGACCACCCAGTCGAATGTGCCGGCTTCGAACGGCAGCCGTTCGGCCGGCCCCTGCTGCGTGCGGATGTTCGCGAGCCCGCGCTCGCGCGCGGCGGCGTCGACGGTCGCGAGCATCGGCGCCGCGAGATCGTATGCGACCACCTCGCGCACGTGCGGCGCGACCGCGAAGCTCGCGTGGCCCGCACCGCAACCGAGATCGAGCACCGCGGCGTCGGGCGTCGCGCGCACGGCGTCGGCCAGCGCCTGCAGATCGGCGCCCGTCGCGTGGACCGTGCTCGTCAGGTAGGCGGCGGCCGTCGTGCCGAATGCGTCGGCGACCTGGTCGTGGTGTTTCATCGTTCGCTCCTTCTTTGGGTGGGGCGCTCGCTGCCTGTCAGCGCGCGAATCGCTACAATAGGGCCGCGCTTGTACCAGTACAAGTTAAGCAGTTATTCTGGTATTTGTTACACCTGCCTGATCCTTGTCGCGCCTTCGGCGCCCCTTTTCAGCCGTTTCCGCATGAACCTGCCGTCCTCCGCCCCCACCCCGCCCCTCGACGCCACGCCCGCCCGCGCACTCGGCGAATTCATCCGCGCGCACCGCGAACGGCTGTCGCCGCAGGCCGTCGGCCTGCCGCCCGGCCCGCGCCGCCGCACGCCGGGGCTGCGGCGCGAGGAAGTCGCGCAGCTGTGCGGCGTCAGCCCCACCTGGTACACGTGGATCGAGCAGGGCCGCCCGGTGTCGGCGTCGGCCGATGCGCTCGCGCGGATCGCCGTCGCACTGCAGTTGTCGAAGGCCGAACGCGCTTACCTGTTCGAACTGGCAGCGCAGCGCGATCCGGCCGAGCCCGACGTCGCGGCCGGCGACCTGCCGCCGACGCTCGCGGCAACCGTCGCCGCGATCGCCACGCCCGCCTACGTGCTCGACCGGCAATGGAACGCGCTCGCATGGAATGCACCGGCCGCCGCGCTGTTCACGGGCTGGCTCGACGGCGAACACGACCGCAACCTGCTGCGCTTCACGTTCATGGCACCGGCCGCGCGCACGCTGATCGTGGACTGGGAAACCCGCGCGCGGCGACTCGCGGCCGAATTCCGCGCCGACTCGATCCGCCACCTCGCCGATGCGCCGACCCGCGCGCTGATCGACGCACTGATGGCCGGCAGCGATGCCTTCGCGCAGTATTGGGCATCGCAGGACGTCTTCGAGCGCGAAGGCGGCCTGCGCGAATTCGACCATCCGACCGACGGCCGCCTCGTGTATCAGCAGATCACGCTGAAGCCCGCGCATCGCGAGGACCTGAAGCTGGTCGTGCTCGTGCGCGATTGATGCCCCTCAGAAGCTGATCGTCGCAGTAATGGTGTCGCTGTAGTTGCCGGGCGCCGGTGTCGTCTGCGCGGGTACGCGGCCGTATATCGTGATCGCCTGCGCGAACCCGCTCCCGGTTCCGGTCGCCATCGTCGTGCCGCCGGTGCCGTCGCCCCACGGTTGTGTAAAGGCGCTGTCCTGATAGAGCTGATAGCCGACCGAACCGCCGCCCGTGCGCTGCATCGTGCGTGCGCTGACACTGCCGCTGGCGCCGCCGTTCAACGCAATCTGGAACGCATCGCCGTTCGTGCATCGCGCACTGATCGAGCCGCTCGCGGTCAGCGCCGACGCCAGCACGCCCGACGCCGGAAACGCAACGCCGGTCGCGCTGATGATGCAGTTGTTGATGACGGTGGCGGTGGCGGTAAAACTCGTCGTGCCCGCCGTTGCCTGCGATGCGCACGGCGTCGGCAGCACGCCGAGCAGCGAAAAGCTGTAGCTGTAGGCGGCCTGGTTGCCGCTGAAGCTCTGCGTATAGACCGTGCTGGCATTGTTCACGGTCGGCACGGTGGGCTGGTTCGCCGCGATGCGGCCGTAGATGGTCACGTTCGTACTCGCGGACGTGCCGAGCCCCGGTTTCGTCAACGAGACGGATATCGGCGTCGTGCCGGCACTGACCGCGCCCCAGGGCTGCGAATAACCCGAGTCCTGATACAGGTCGTACTGCATCTGGTTCGCCCCGTTGGTCAGGTAGCGCGGGCTCGTGCCGGCGAGGTTCACGCAAACGAGCACACCTGTGTTCAGGCTCAGTGTGTCCCACGTGCAACTCACGGTCATCGTGCTGTTCGTCGTATAGGCCTGCTGCGTAATCGGACTGACCGAGCCGAAGCTCGGCACCGGCGGCGTCACCGAACACGAATCCGCGCGGGCCGACATCCACGGCAAGCCGAGCAGCACGACCAGCAACAGGCACGATAGCGCGCGCAACCAGCGGCGCGCCGTGTGGAGTCCGTGATCCGCCATGCATTCCCCCGAAAATGCCCGTCCGTTCGACCCGGCTTCCGGCCCGGGCAGCGCCCTCATGGTATCCGTCCGCGCACCAATCATTCGCACTGTTACTTGATCCATGTCAAAACCGCCGATGGCCATCGATCTCGAACCCCTGACAATGCGCTCCGAGTCGGCGTTTTCTCCATTGCGCGCGAGCGAATCCGTGGAGTAGTCTTCCACCAACGACAGAGCGGTTACGGCGACCGGCAACAGACCACGCGGCGGGCACTCCGCGGCCGGGCGACCCCATTGAACGGCAGGAGATAATCATAATGAACGCTTCCCGACGTCGTATTCTTTCAGCCACGCTCGCGGCCATCTTCGCATTCGCGCCCGCGCTGCAGCCCGTCACCGTTGCCGCAGTCTATTCGAACGGCACGGCCACCGCCCAGTTCAACGTCACGCTCACGATCCAGGCAAACTGCGCGATCGCCGCGAATCCGCTTGCATTCGGCTCGTCCGGCGTGCTCACGGCGGCGATCAACCAGCAGACCACGGTCTCCGTCACCTGCTCGAACTCGACGCCGTACAACATCGGACTCGATGCCGGCTCGGTAAGCGGCTCGACGGTCTCCAGCCGGCTGATGGCCGGGACGACGAGCGGCAATACCAGCACGACGGTCGGCTACCAGCTCTACCAGGACTCGGGCCACACGACGGTCTGGGGCAACACGCAAGGCACCGACACGGTCGGCGGCACTGGCACCGGCTCCGCGCAAGTGCTGAACGTGTACGGCCAGGTGCCGACGCAAGCGACGCCGAAGCCGGACACCTACCAGGCCGCCGTCACCGCCACCGTGTACTTCTGACGCGCCGTGGCATCGATCCCGCGCGCCCTGGCCGCGCTGTGCGTCGCGTCGGCGTCCGCGGCCACGTGCGCCGCCACACTGCAGATCACGCCCGTGACGATCGAGCTGCCGCCGTCGGCGGCTGCGGCGAGCATGACGCTCAGCAATCCGGGCGGGCAGCCGATCTACGGCCAGGTCCGCGCCTATCGCTGGACGCAGGAAAACGGCGATGACGTGATGATGCCAACCGATGCGCTCGCCGCCTCGCCGCCGCTGCTGCAGATCGGCGCGAACGCCGAGCAGTTGATCCGGCTCGTACGCACGGGACGCGGCGCGCCGGCCGCCGAGGAAAGCTATCGCGTGCTGATCGACGAACTGCCCGCGCCCGGCACGCCGGCCGAGAACGGCATCACGATCCGGCTGCGCTATTCCGTGCCCATCTTCGTCGAGTCCGCCGGCACACCGCAAATGCCACGCCTCGACTGGCGCGTCGAGCGCGACGGATCCAGCACGCGGCTCGCGGTCGACAATCGCGGCGGACGCCGTGCGCAGATTTCCGCGGTCCGTCTCGTCGACGCGCGCGGCACCGTGCACGACGTCACGCGCGGCCTGCTCGGCTATGCGCTCGCGGGCAGCACGCGACGCTGGCCGCTCAAGCTGGACGCGGGCGCGGCCGGGTTCGTCAGGATCCAGGCGACCGTCAATGCGCAGCCGGTCGAAGCCCGGCTGGCACCGCCCTGATCCACGCCGGAGGATCGCACGACGTTGCCCGTTCCGACAACGAGCACGGCCCTCCGGGCTGCCTGCCCCGCCCGATACGCCCGGCCCGCCGCCGCGGTGCTGGCACTCGCGGCGGCGCTGGCACCGCATGCCGGCGCCGTCCGTGCTCAGCCGGTGCCGATGCCAATGCCGGGGGCAGCCGCACCCGCGCCTGCCCCCGACACGCTGTTTCTCGACGTGTCGCTCAACGGTGAACCGACGCACCGCATCGCGCGCTTCCAGCGAATCGACGGCCGGCTGTACGCTGCGTCCGCCGACCTGAACGACCTGGGCATCGCGACCGGCGACCGGGCGACCGCGCCGTCGAACACGCTCGTCGCACTCGATACGCTCGCGGGGCTGCGCTACGACTACGACGCGGGTCGGCAGACGCTCGACCTGCGCGTGTCCGATGCGCTGCGCATCCCGCATACGTTCGATACGCGCGCACTCGCGGCCGCGCCGCCCGCCACCTCCGGCCGCGGCTTCGTGCTGAACTACGACGCCTACGCGCAGACCGTCGCCCACGCCCCGCTCGCGGTCTGGAGCGAGGCGCGCTATTTCGATCCGGCCGGCGTGTTCAGCAGTACCGGCATCGCGTACCTGTACGACGACCGCCGGCGCTACGTGCGCTACGACACGTCGTGGAGCCACTCGAATCCCGGCACGCTCACGACGACCCAGATCGGCGACACGATTTCGTCGTCGTTGTCATGGACCCGCTCGCTGCGCCTCGGCGGCGTGCAGTGGCGCAGCAACTTCGGCCTGCGCCCCGACCTCGTCACGTTTCCGGTACCGGCGCTGTCCGGCAGCGCGGTCGTGCCGACTTCCGTCGACCTGTACGTGAACAACGTGCGCCAGTTCAGCGGCGACGTGCCGAGCGGGCCGTTCGTGATCAACAGCGTGCCCGGAATCACCGGCGCGGGCAACGCGACGGTCGTCACGCGCGACGCGCTCGGCCGCTCGATCGCGACGACCATTCCGCTGTACGTCGACACGCGCCTGCTCGCGCCCGGCCTCGCCAGCTATTCGGCGGAAGCCGGGTTCCTGCGCCGCGCGTATGGCAATGATTCGTTCGACTATGCGCGCACGCCGGCGGCGAGCGGCTCGCTGCGCTACGGCATCAGCGAGCGGCTGACCGTCGAGGCGCATGCGGAAGCGACGGCCGGCGTCTATAACGCGGGCGCCGGCGCGCTCGCGCGCCTCGGCGAGCGTGGCGTGGCGAACGCATCGCTGGCGCTCAGCGCGCCGGGCCGCGCGGGCGTGCAGGCCGGCGTCGGCTACCAGTACGTGACGCCGCGCTTCTCGATCGATGCGCAGACGTTGCGCGCCTTCGGCGACTACGGCGACCTCGGCAGCCGCGAAGGCGTGCCGGTCTCGCGCGCCACCGACCGCGTCACGGTCTCGTTCCCGTTCCTGCGCGCGCAGACGCTGTCGTTCAGCTATCTCGGCCTCAAGTATCCGGGCGTCGCCCCGTCGCGGATCGGCTCGATCGCGTACCTCGTCAATCTCGGCGGGCTGAGCTCGATCACGTTCAGCGGCTTCCAGGATTTCCGGCAGCACGACGCACGCGGCTTCTTCGTGAGCCTGAGCATCGGGCTCGGCGGCAACACGTCCGTCTCGGCGAACGCCGGCCGGCAGAACGGCGACTCGACCTACACGCTGAACGCGACGAAGCCGCCCGATTACGGCGGCGGCGTCGGCTGGAACGTGCAGGCGGGCGCCAACGCGGGTATCCGCTACGCGCAGGGGCAGTTGCAGTATCTCGGCCGCGCCGGCCAGGTCACGCTGCTCGCGCAATCGTTCGACGGCCGCGGCAACGCGTCGGTCGACGTCACGGGTGCGTTCGTGCTGATGGACGGCCGGCTGATGACCGCGCGCCGCGTCGACGACGGTTTCGCGCTCGTCTCGACCGACACCGGGCGCGTCCCCGTGCTCCACCAGAACCGGCTGATCGGCGAGACGGACCGGGCCGGCTACCTGCTCGTGCCCGACCTGAATGCGTACCAGAGCAATCGCGTCGCGATCGACGGCACCGCGCTGCCCGCCGACGCGCGGATCGCCGACACGACGCTCGACGTCGTGCCGCAGGCGCGCTCCGGCGTGCTCGCGCACTTCGCGGTGACGCGCTACAGCGCCGCGTCGATCGCGCTGCGCGCGCCGGACGGCACCCCGCTGCCGCCCGGGCTCGAGGTTCGCCACGTCGAAAGCGGCCAGCGCACGATCGTCGGCTACGACGGCCTGACCTTCGTCGACGGCCTCGGCGCGAACAATCATCTCGAAATCTCGGGCGGCGGCCGCGACTGCGCCGTCGAATTCGCGTACCGGCGCCCGGACGACGGCACGCTGCCGCGCATCGGGCCGCTGACCTGCGGCCCCCGGTAATCCGCGCCCGTTCGCGGCCGACGCGCACGCCGGCCGCCAGCCCCGCGAATGCTAGAATTGCGGGATTCCCTCGGCGGCGCACGCCGCCCAACTCCCCTTCGAAGAATCGCCATGACGTCCCAACTGCACAAAAAGGGCGAGGCCTGGTCGGCCCGCTTCTCGGAACCGATGTCGGAGCTGGTCAAGCGCTACACGTCGTCGGTGTTTTTCGACAAGCGCCTCGCGCTCGTCGATATCGCCGGCTCGCTCGCGCACGCGAGCATGCTCGCGGCGCAGAAGATCATCAGCGCCGACGACCTCGCCGCCATCGAACGCGGGATGACGCAAATCAAGGGCGAGATCGAGCGCGGCGAATTCGAATGGCAGCTGGATCTCGAGGACGTCCACCTGAACATCGAGGCGCGCCTGACCGCGCTGATCGGCGACGCCGGCAAGCGCCTGCACACGGGCCGCTCGCGCAACGACCAGGTCGCGACCGACATCCGTCTGTGGCTGCGCGGCGAGATCGACCGCATCGGCGGCCTCCTGAACGACCTGCGCGGCGCGCTGATCGACCTCGCTGAACAGAACGCAGACACGATCATGCCGGGCTTCACGCACCTGCAGGTCGCGCAGCCGGTGACGTTCGGCCACCACCTGCTCGCATACGTCGAGATGTTCACGCGCGACGCCGAGCGCATGCGCGACTGCCGCACCCGCGTGAACCGCCTGCCGCTCGGCGCGGCCGCGCTCGCCGGCACCAGCTATCCGATCGACCGTCACGCCGTGGCGAAAACGCTCGGCTTCGACGGCATCTGCGCGAACTCGCTCGACGCGGTGTCGGATCGCGACTTCGCGATCGAATTCACGGCGGCATCCGCGCTCGTGATGACGCACGTGTCGCGTTTCTCCGAAGAACTCGTGCTGTGGATGAGCCCGCGCGTCGGCTTCATCGACATCGCCGACCGCTTCTGCACCGGCAGCTCGATCATGCCGCAGAAGAAGAACCCGGACGTGCCCGAGCTCGCGCGCGGCAAGACGGGCCGCGTGAACGGCCACCTGATGGCGCTCCTCACGCTGATGAAGGGCCAGCCGCTCGCGTACAACAAGGACAACCAGGAAGACAAGGAACCGCTGTTCGACACGGTCGACACCGTCGCCGACACGCTGCGGATCTTCGCCGAGATGGTCGCCGGTATCACGGTGAAGCCGGACGCGATGCGCGCGGCCGCGCTGCAGGGCTTCTCGACCGCCACCGACCTCGCCGACTATCTCGTGAAGCGCGGGCTGCCGTTCCGCGATGCGCACGAAGCCGTCGCGCACGCGGTGCGGATCTGCGACGATCGCGGGATCGACCTCGCCGACCTGACGCTCGACGAAATGAAGCAGGAACTGCCGAACGTCGCGCACCTGATCGGCGACGACGTGTTCGGCTACCTGACGCTCGAAGGTTCGGTCGCAAGCCGCAACCACCCGGGCGGCACCGCGCCCGATCAAGTGCGTGCGGCGGTCAAGGCCGCTCGCGCCGCGCTCGGCAAGTAAGCCAGCCGGCACGGACCGGCGCCGTCGGCGTCGGTCTTTCGCTCGGGCGGCCGCCGCGCCGCCCGACGCCCTTCCCGCTTCCCGGATACCGCCGATGACCTTCTCCGCCGCGCTCTTCGACATGGACGGCCTGCTCGTCGATTCCGAGCGGACCATCATGAACACGTGGATCGACGTGTCGACCGCACATGGCGTCGTGCTGACCGAGATCGACTACCTGCAGATCGTCGGCCGCTCGTTCGCCGAGGGCCAGGTCATTCTCGCGCGGTTGATCGGCGACACCGACACGTTCGACGCCGTGCGCACCCTCGTGCGCGAACGGCTCGCCGCGCCCGAACCTCATCCGAAATTTCCGCTGAAGTCCGGCGCACTGGCGCTGCTCGAGACGCTCGCGCAGGCCGGCATTCCGTGCGCGGTCGCATCGTCGTCCGCGCGCGACGTGATCCGTGCGCGGCTCGATGCGGTCGGCGTGCTGCCGTTCTTCCGCGCGATCGCGGGCGGCGACGAAGTCGCGCGCGGCAAGCCCGACCCGGCCGTGTACCGGCTCGCGGCCGAACGCCTCGGCGTGCCGGCGCACGCGTGCGTCGCGTTCGAGGACAGCGACTTCGGCGCGCAATCGGCCGCCGGCGCGGGCGCATCGGTCGTCACCGTGCCCGACCTGAAGGCGCCGACGCCCGAAATCGTCGCGCTGAGCCTGCACGTGCTCGCGTCGCTCGACGATGCGGTCGCGCTCGTGCCATCGTGGTTCGGCCGTCTGGACACGCAGCAGCCCGCGTAGGCGCCGCACGCGGCACGCCACATGCAAAACGGGCACCCTCGGGTGCCCGTTTTCCGTTTCCGCGCCGAATGACCGGCCTCGCGGCGATCGTCAGTCGTTGCCGGCCGTCTCCGACAGACGCTTCATCGTCGCGATGCGCGCGCCGATCAGGTCGACGCGTCCGTCCTCGCCGACGAGCGGCGCCGTCGCATCGCTGAACGCGACCCACGCGCGCTGCGCGCGCACGAGCGTCGCGGCCGAATGCGCGGGCATCTTGCGACGCAGCTTCTGGTAATAGCGGTTCAAATCGAACAGCGCGTGCTCGCACGCGGCATCCTGCACGCACGGCCGCACACGGCGTATGGCCGGTTCGCGCGGCGCGTTCGCCGGCTTGCCGGTGGCCGCCGCGGCAGTGCCCGCACCGCCCTGGGTGTCGCCTTGCGCACCGCTCGTGGCCGCCACCGGCACGGCGGCGGCCGGCGCATAGCGGTCGGCCGCCGCGCGCAGCGCCAATGCGCGATCGCGCACCGGCTGCAACTGCATGTCGGCGCTCGACATCGCGTACGCGGTGCCGCGCGTCGTGTCGTACACGGCCTTCAGCAGATGAACTTCATCCTTGCGCCACGTGACCCAGCGGCGCTGGCTGTCCTGCCAGCCGCGCTTCGCGTCGGCCGGCGCGTCGTTCGACAGGCGCTGGTACGCACCGTCCATCACCGCCTGCCACTGCTGCTGCGCTTCGCCCATGCACTGGATCTGGCCGGCCGTCGACGACCGGTCGCGCCGCGCGAGACACTGCCGCATCGCGACGTCGATCGGGTCGGCCGCCGCCACTTCCGCATGCGCGACGTTCAGCCCCGCCGGCCCTGCCGACCAGCCTGCCCAGACGACGAGCGCGGCCAGCGCCGCACGCATCGTCCGGATTCGTCCCTGCGCCGCCATCAGTCGCGCACGCAATCGACGAAGTACTCGACGCGGCCGTTCACCTCTTCCGCGACGAGGCCGTGGATGTCGGTGTGGAAGCCCGGGAAGCGCTCGTTGAAGTCGCGCGCGAACCGCAGGTAGTTCACGATCGTCTTGTTGAAGCGCTCGCCCGGAATCAGCAGCGGGATGCCCGGCGGGTACGGCGTGAGCAGGATGCTCGTCACGCGGCCTTCGAGCTCGTCGAGCGGCACGCGGTCGATCTTGCGGTGCGCGAGCTTCGCGAACGCGTCCGACGGCTTCATCGCGGGCTCCATGTCCGACAGGTACATCTCCGTCGTCAGGCGCGCGATGTCGTTCGCACGGTACACGTCGTGGATCTGAGTGCAGAGGTCGCGCAGGCCGACACGCTCGTAACGCGGATGCTGCGCGACGAATTCCGGCAGCACGCGCCACAGCGGCTGGTTGTTGTCGTAGTCGTCCTTGAACTGCTGCAGCTCGGTCACCATCGAGTTCCAGCGGCCCTTGGTAATGCCGATCGTGAACATGATGAAGAACGAGTACAGGCCCGTCTTCTCGACGATGATCCCGTGCTCGGCCAGGTACTTCGTGACGATCGCGGCCGGAATGCCCGTCTCGCCGAACTCGCCGTCGACGTCGAGCCCCGGCGTGATGATCGTCGCCTTGATCGGGTCGAGCATGTTGAAGCCTTCCGCCAGCGGGCCGAAGCCGTGCCAGTGGTCGTTCGGCTTCAGCATCCAGTCCTCGCGCGAGCCGATGCCTTCTTCCGACAGGTCGTCAGGACCCCACACGCTGAAGAACCAGTCGTCGCCGTATTCGGCGTCGACCTTGCGCATCGCGCGGCGGAAGTCGATCGCCTCGGCGATCGATTCCTCGACGAGCGCGGTGCCGCCCGGCGGCTCCATCATCGCGGCCGCGACGTCGCACGACGCGATGATCGCGTACTGCGGGCTCGTCGACGTGTGCATCAGGTACGCCTCGTTGAAGCGGTGCTTGTCGAACGTGCGGTTCTCCGAATCCTGCACGACGATCTGCGACGCCTGCGAGATGCCCGCGAGCAGCTTGTGCGTCGAGTGCGTCGCGAACACGAGCGCGCCCGTGCGCGGACGGCCGTCGCCGATCGCGTGCATGTCGCGGTAGAAATCGTGGAAGGTCGCATGCGGCAGCCACGCTTCGTCGAAGTGCAGCGTGTCGAGCAGGTCGCCGAGCAGGTCCTTGATCATCTCGACGTTGTAGACGACGCCGTCGTACGTGCTCTGCGTGATCGTCAGGATCCGCGGCTTCATGTCCGGGTTCTCGCGCAGCGCCTCGCGCGCGAACGGGTTCGCCTCGATCTTCTTGCGGATGTTCTCCGGCTTGAATTCGTCGCGCGGGATCGGCCCGATGATGCCGAAGTGATTGCGCGTCGGCGTGAGGAACACCGGAATCGCGCCCGTCATCGTGATCGCGTGCAGGATCGACTTGTGGCAGTTGCGGTCGACCAGCACGATGTCGCCCGGCGCCACCGTCGCATGCCAGACGATCTTGTTCGACGTCGACGTGCCGTTGGTCACGAAGAACAGGTGGTCCGCGCTGAAGATGCGCGCCGCGTTGCGCTCGGACGCCGCGACCGGGCCCGTGTGATCGAGCAGCTGGCCGAGTTCGTCGACCGCGTTGCAGACGTCGGCGCGCAGCATGTTCTCGCCGAAGAACTGGTGGAACATCTGGCCGAGCGGGTTCTTCAGGAACGCGACGCCGCCCGAGTGGCCCGGGCAGTGCCACGAGTACGAGCCTTCGTCCGCGTACTTCACCAGTTCCTTGAAGAATGGCGGCGCGAGCGAGTCGAGATAGACCTTCGCCTCGCGGATGATGTGGCGCGCGACGAACTCCGGCGTGTCCTCGAACATGTGGATGAAGCCGTGCAGTTCGCGCAGGATGTCGTTCGGCAAGTGGCGCGACGTGCGCGTTTCGCCGTACAGGAAGATCGGGATGTCCGCGTTGCGGCGGCGCACTTCGGTGACGAACGCGCGCAGCTCGATGATCGCGGTCGCGAGTTCGGGCAGCTCGCCGTCCGGGCCCGTTTCGCCGAGCATGAGTTCGTCGTCGTCGATCGACAGGATGAAGCACGACGCGCGGCTCGACTGCTGCGCGAACGACGTCAGATCGCCGTAGCTCGTGAGGCCGAGGACTTCGACGCCCTCCTTCTCGATCGCTTCGGCCAACGCCCGGATGCCGGAGCCCGAGATGTTCTCGGAGCGGAAATCTTCGTCGATGATGACGACGGGGAAACGAAACTTCATGGGCGATTCTCCAAAAAGAACGACCGCGGCGCGTCACGCGCAGCGGTCACCCGGAAACTGGTGAGACGTTATGCAACCAGATCAGGTTTTCGGCAGCGTGACACCGCGCTGACCCTGATACTTGCCGCCGCGATCGGCGTACGACACGTCGCACACTTCGTCGCTTTCGAAGAACAGCACCTGCGCGACACCTTCGTTCGCGTAGATCTTCGCGGGCAGCGGCGTGGTATTCGAGAATTCCAGCGTGACGTAGCCTTCCCACTCGGGTTCGAACGGCGTCACGTTGACGATGATCCCGCAGCGCGCGTACGTCGACTTGCCGAGGCAAACGGTGAGCACGGTGCGCGGGATGCGGAAATATTCGACGGTGCGGGCCAGCGCGAACGAGTTCGGCGGGATGATGCACACGTCGCCCTTGAAATCGACAAACGAACCCTCGTCGAAGTTCTTCGGATCGACGATCGTCGAGTTGATGTTCGTGAAGATCTTGAATTCGTCCGCGCAGCGGATGTCGTAGCCGTAGCTCGACGTGCCGTAGCTGACGATCCTGCGACCGTCCTCGGACGCGCGAACCTGATCGGGCACGAACGGCTCGATCATCTTGTGTTCTTCGGCCATGCGCCGAATCCACTTGTCGGACTTGATGCTCATAACGGGGCGCCAGGAAACGCTGCGTGACGGTAAACGACGGCCGCCGGTTCAAGGCGGCGGCCGGGGAAGGCGCACATTTTACGCGATCATCGGCGCGCGCACGCGGCGGCCGTCAACGGATCACGCCGCAGGCGAGCGCGGGGCCCGCTGCATGCTGCGGAAACGCCGGGTCGCTCGGTTCGCGGTGCACCAGCACCGCGCGATTCAGCGCGGAGCGCACGCCGTCGAGGGCCAGATCGGGCGCGACGATGAAACCGGCCGCGACGCCGTTCGCATCCGCATGGATGTTGCCGAGATCGCCGGCGACGCGCGCGCCCGCGCGCAACCGGTCGGCGGCCGGCGCGAACACCTGGCCGGCGCTCGAGCCGTCGCCCGCGTTGCAGTCGCCGCGCTCGTGCACCTGCAGCGCGTGATCGCTGTTCGGCGGCAGGCCGGCCAGGTTGTACGTGACCTGGACGCCGTCCGGGCGTTCGACGAACGTCACCGCGCCGCGTGTCTGCGAGCCGACGGTCGGCTGCAGTTGCGCGTCGGCGCGCTTCTCGTGCGACGAGGAAAAAGAGGTACAGCCGGCCAGCAGGCCCAGCGCGGCGGCGACCAGCAGCGCGCGCCGCGCGCGGCCGGCGTACACGCCGTGATGTCGTTGGTTCATTCGATCCTCATGCCGGCTGGCGGCCGTTCGATACGGCGGCCATGCCGGGCGGGTAAAGGGACCCGGGGAAAGTCGCCATGATACCGCGCCTCGCGGCGCCGTAAACAGCGTGAGGCCCCGCCCCGCAAGGGTTTTACGTATTTTGAACAACGATCGACGGGAACTTCGACGTCATGTCGCGCGCGCGCTCGGCGATCGCCAGCGCGACCCCGCGCGCGATGTCGCGGTAGCGCCGCGCCAGCGCGCCGTCCGGCTCGGCCGCGACCGTCGGCGTGCCGCTGTCGGCGCGCTCGCGGATCGCGATGTCGAGCGGGAGGCTGCCGAGCACGTTCACGCCGTAATCCTTGGCCATCCGCTCGGCGCCGCCCGCGCCGAAGATGTGCTCTTCGTGGCCGCAGTTCGAGCAGATATGGATGCTCATGTTCTCGACGATGCCGAGGATCGGAATCCCGACCTTCTCGAACATCTTCAGGCCCTTCTTCGCGTCGAGCAGCGCGATGTCCTGCGGCGTCGTCACGATCACGGCGCCCGTCACCGGCACGCGCTGCGCGAGCGTGAGCTGGATGTCGCCCGTGCCCGGCGGCATGTCGACGATCAGGTAGTCGAGCTCGCGCCAGTTGGTCTGCCGCAGCAGCTGCTCGAGCGCCGACGTCGCCATCGGGCCGCGCCACACCATCGGGTTGTCTTCCTCGATCAGGAAGCCGATGGAGTTCGCCTGCAGCCCATGGCCGACCAGCGGATTCATCGATTGGTTGTCCGGCGACTCGGGGCGCTGGCCGTGAATGCCGAGCATGGTCGGCAGCGACGGACCGTAGATGTCGGCGTCGAGAATGCCAACCGACGCGCCTTCCGCGGCGAGCGCGAGCGCGAGGTTCACGGCCGTCGTGCTCTTGCCGACGCCGCCCTTGCCCGATGCGACCGCGACGATGTTCTTCACGTTCGGCAGCAGCTTCACGCCGCGCTGCACCGTGTGCGCGACGATCTCCTGCGACACGGCGACGCGTGCGTCGCGCACGCCCGGCACGGCCTTCAGCGCGTCTTCAATGCGCGCGCGCACGCCGTCGTGCTGGCTGCGCGCGGGATAGCCGAGCACCACGTCGACCGCCACGGCATCGCCGTCGATCGCGACGTTGCGCACGCCCTTGTTCGCCGCGTACGGACGGCCGGTATTGGGGTCGACGACAGCCGCCAATGCGGCGTCGACTTGTGCCCGGTCAATGCTCATCGAAACTCCGTGAAAACGTTTTTCTCTCGCGCAAACGTCAAAAAATATCAAATAACGCTGCGAAAATCGGGAAAAGTGAAAGAATCTGTTGCACGCCATTGCGCGAACGCGCGCGTCGGAGCAATCTTCGCGTGCGGCATGCTATGGGGCCAAATCGGCCGCCAACCGCCTATATTGTAGAGGCTGATGCGTCGCCCTGTCCGGAACAGCCCCGCTGGCGAACAGGGCATGCAGCCGCCTCGGCGGCTGCCGCGAGCACGGGCCTGCCCTTCCTTTTTCGGGCGTCCGTGCAGGGAGCCGTAACTGTTGTTTGTCGTTGTCGACTCGTTCAACCAAGAGAGGAATCCAAGATGAACATGAAAATCGCGACTCGCCTGTCCGTCTTCGCACTCGCCGGCGCGCTGCTGGCAGGCTGCGCCACGCAGCAAGGCAACAATACGGCCGTCGGCACCGGCACGGGTGCGGCGCTGGGCGCGGGCATCGGCGCGCTGGCCGGTGGCGGCAAGGGCGCGGCGATCGGCGCGGGCGTCGGCGCACTGGTCGGCGGCGTGACGGGTTACAACTGGCAAGCGATCAAGAACAAGCTCGCGCCGTCGGCAGCCAAGACGGGCACGCAGGTCACCGAGCAGCCGGACGGCTCGCTGAAGCTGAACGTGCCGAGCTCGGTGACGTTCGCGACGAACCAGTACGCGATCACGCCGGCCTTCACGCCGCTGCTGAACGACCTGGCGACGACGCTGAACCAGAACCCGCAAGTGACGGCATCGATCGTCGGCTACACGGACAGCACGGGCTCGGCACAGCTGAACCAGACGCTGTCGCAGAACCGTGCGCAGAGCGTCGTGAACGCGCTGGTGCAGCGCGGTGTCGCCGGCGGCCGCCTGTCGGCACAAGGCATGGGCCCGTCGAACCCGATCGCGGACAACGCGACCGAAGCCGGCCGTGCGCAGAACCGCCGCGTCGAGATCTACCTGCGCGCAGCACAGCAGTAAGCATCGCCGCGAGAGGAGGGAACGGGGGCGCGCGCCCCCGTCGCACAAGGCTTCCCGCGGGGCCCGTAACAAATCGAAAAAAATTTCGAACTTCTGTCTCGGCCCGCGGTCTCTCTTTACGGTACGCGGCTGGCGCAGCCGGCGCGTCACCATTCTCCTCTTGTCGTTGTTGCTCCGGGGCCGTATCCGCCCCGGTTTTTTTTGCCCGGAATTTGCGTGCTGCGCCGCAGCATCACGCCGCCGGGCACGCCGCCACGGCGGCCCCGCCCCCTCCGGCGCCCGGTCCATGGCGCCCGCGCCGGCTGACCTGCCCGCGCCCCTGCTAGAATCGCAGTTTCCGTCGTTTCCCGCCGTTCTTCTATAGACCCTATGTCCGCATCCGACCTCACTTCCGTGCAGGCCGCGGCGCCGCAAGGCAGCCGCCAGATCCTCGTTACGTCCGCACTGCCCTATGCCAACGGCCAGATTCATATCGGCCATCTGGTCGAGTACATCCAGACCGACATCTGGGTGCGGACGCTGCGAATGCACGGCCATGAGGTCTACTACATCGGCGCCGACGACACGCACGGCACGCCGGTCATGTTGCGCGCGGAGAAGGAAGGCCTCACGCCGAAGCAGCTGATCGACCGCGTGTGGACCGAGCACAAGCGCGATTTCGACAGCTTCGGCGTGTCGTTCGACAACTTCTACTCGACCGACTCGGACGAGAACCGCGTGCTGAGCGAGAAGATCTACCTCGCGCTGAAGGACAACGACCTGATCGCCGAGCGCGAGATCGAGCAGGCATACGACCCGGTCAAGGAAATGTTCCTGCCGGATCGCTTCATCAAGGGCGAATGCCCGAAGTGCCACGCGAAGGACCAGTACGGCGACAACTGCGAAGTGTGCGGTTCGACCTACCTGCCGACCGACCTGCTGAACCCGTATTCGGTCGTGTCCGGTGCGACGCCGGTGCGCAAGACGTCGACGCACTACTTCTTCCGCCTGTCGGACCCGCGCTGCGAGTCGTTCCTGCGCGAGTGGGTCAGCGGCCTCGCCCAGCCCGAAGCCACCAACAAGATGCGCGAGTGGCTCGGCGACGCCGGCGAAGCCCGCCTCGCCGACTGGGACATCTCGCGCGACGCGCCGTACTTCGGCTTCGAGATCCCGGGCGCGCCCGGCAAGTACTTCTACGTGTGGCTCGACGCGCCGGTCGGTTATTACGCGAGCTTCAAGAACCTGTGCGACCGCAAGGGCATCGACTTCGACGCGTGGATCCGGTCGGGCTCGACCGCCGAGCAGTACCACTTCATCGGCAAGGACATCCTGTATTTCCACACGCTGTTCTGGCCGGCGATGCTCGAGTTCTCGGGCCATCGCACGCCGACCAACGTGTTCGCGCACGGCTTCCTGACGGTCGACGGCGCGAAGATGTCGAAGTCGCGCGGCACGTTCATCACCGCGCAGAGCTACATCGACACCGGCCTCAACCCGGAATGGCTGCGCTACTACTTCGCCGCGAAGCTGAACGCGACGATGGAAGACATCGACCTGAACCTCGACGACTTCCAGGCGCGCGTGAACAGCGATCTCGTTGGCAAGTACGTCAACATCGCGAGCCGTGCGGCCGGCTTCCTGCTCAAGCGCTTCGACGGCCGCGTGCAGGACAGCGCGATGAACCATCCGCTCGTCGCGAAGCTGCGCGATGCGATTCCCGCGATCGCCGCGCACTACGAAGCGCGCGAATACAGCCGTGCGCTGCGCCAGACGATGGAACTCGCCGACGAAGTGAACGCATACGTCGACGGCGCGAAGCCGTGGGAACTCGCGAAGGATCCGGCCAATGCGGTCGCCCTCCACGAAACCTGCAGCGTGAGCCTCGAGGCGTTCCGCCTGCTGTCGCTCGCGCTGAAGCCGGTGATGCCGCGCGTGGCCGAAGCCGTCGAGGCCTTCTTCGGGATCGCGCCGCTCACGTGGGTCGATGCCACGAAGCCGCTGTCGTCCACGCAACCGATCAAGGCGTACCAGCACCTGATGACGCGGGTCGATCCGAAGCAGATCGACGCGCTGCTCGCCGCGAACCGCGATTCGCTGCAGGCCGAGGCCTCCGGCGCCGCTGCCGCGGCCACGGCCAACGCCGCGAAGGAAGGCAAGAACGCCAAGGCGAACGCGAAGGCGGCCGCTGCGAACGGCGCCGACGACGGTCCGATCTCGATCGACGATTTCGCGAAGGTCGACCTGCGCATCGCGAAGATCGTCGCGTGCCAGGCCGTCGAAGGCTCGGACAAGCTGCTGCAGCTCACGCTCGACATCGGCGAGGAAAAGACCCGCAACGTGTTCTCGGGCATCAAGTCCGCGTACCAGCCCGAGCAGCTCGTCGGCAAGCTGACGGTGATGGTCGCGAACCTCGCGCCGCGCAAGATGAAGTTCGGGCTGTCCGAAGGGATGGTGCTCGCCGCGTCGGCTGCCGACGAGAAGGCCGAGCCGGGCCTCTACATCCTCGAGCCGCACAGCGGCGCGAAGCCCGGCATGCGCGTGAAGTAAGCCGCACGCACGGCCGCTTGCACGAGAAAGCCCCGCACCGATGTGTGCGGGGCTTTTTTATGTTCGCAACGGGGACCGCGCGACGGCGGTGCGAGCCGGCGCGCGGCATCGTCACCGCTGGCTGAACCAGCGATCGAAGCGCCGCGTGTAGTTCAGGTCGACGCCCTGGAACGTGCCGCCATACGCCGACACCGACCAGAAGCGCGTCAGGTTGATCGTCGCCTTGAACGCGTTGCTCGCCGATTGCAGCCCTTGCTCGTAACCGAGCACGAAGCGCTCGTTGATCGCCTTCGAGATCTGCACGACCTGTGCGTCGGTGAGGCCGACGTCGCTGCGGCCAATCGAGAACTCGTCGAGACCGATGCTTTGCGCGACGCGCCTGCCGGTCGCGCTGCCAAGCAGCCCGAGCGCGGCGGTCATCGCATTCTGCTGGCCGACGTTGTTGCCCTGGTCGGTGCCGTGCCCGAACAGCAGCCACGACAGCTTTTCGTTGTCGGTGACGTTCGGCTCGGACACGAGCTTGACCGTCGGCGACTGAATCGTGCCGGTGACCTGCACGCCGGCCTCGACCTCCTGGTTGCGCCGCATCGCGAGGATGTTCACGCCCGGATTCGACACGGGGCCGTTGAACGTGAAGAAGCCGTTCTCGACCGCGAGCTTGCGGCCGAACGACGTATACGTCGACCCTTCCGTCACGCGCACGTTGCCGACCGCGCGCAGCGGCACGCCCGGCGCGCTCATCACGGTGATCGTGCCGCGCAGCCCGAGATCCGCGCCGTGCCCCTTGAAGCGGAAGTTGTTGCCGAGGCCGATGTCGATGTTCGCGCGCGGCGCGAGCGACGGCGCCGGCTTGTCCTCGACCTTCTGCGGCTTCGCGACCGCCGTGCCGGTCGGCGTCTCGCCGCGCACCGTCCCGTCCGGCCGCACCACGACGACATCGTCGGACAAGTGCGGCGCCGCGTCTTCCGGCAGGTCGAACAACGCACGGTCGACGACGAACTTGCCGTCGATCGACAGCGCGCCGCGCGGCCCGTCGTTCGCGACGGTCGCCTTGCCCGACAGCGACAGCTTGCGGTCCGGCGCCGCGAACAGTTCGAGCTTGTCCGCGACGATGCTCGCGGTCAGGTCCGGCGCCTCACCGTCGAGACGCACACGGCCGATCGCGCGCAGCGTGCCGTCGCCGCCGTGGAACTCGACCTGCTGGAATTCGACGAGGTTCTCCGCGAGCTTCACGCGCACGATGCCGTCCTTCAACTGCACGCCCTGGTCGACGAGCGTCGCGGACAGATCGTCGCCCGTCAGCATGCCCGACACGTTCGGCTTCACCGGCGTGCCCGCGATCGTCAGCTTCAGCGCCGCGCGCCCGCCGAGCAGGTAGCTCGGCCCGAACAGGTTGCCGGTCGACTTCAGCGACGGGATGTCGGCGTCGATGCGGCCCGACAGCGGGCCGTCGTCGACGACGCCGAACACGCCGTCGCGCAGCGCGAACGGCACGGTGACGTTCGCGTCGAGCGTGCCGACCCGGTTCGCCTTCGCGAGCGCCACCACGTTGAGCCGGTTGCCCGGTGCAAAGCTCGCGCGCGCGGACAGGTCGGTCAGCCCGAGCGACGCGATGCCGCGCCCGGTCTCGATCGTCACGTCGCCGCCGCGCCGCTTCAACTGCACGTAGCCCGTCGCGTTCGCGCCGAGCGAGAAATCCCAGTCGGCATCGAGCACGACGTCGGTGCGCACCGGCGGCCGCTGGCCCGTCAACTCCTGGCGGATCTCGAGGAAGCGCGCGACCGACGCGCCGCGCACGGCGCCGGCCGAGCGCATCTGCCCGTGATCGAACACGAACGACTTCAGGTCGATCGCCGCGCCTTCGAGCGTGAGCCGCGTCGCGCCGAGCGTCACGCGGCCGGCGCCGGCCGACACGGCAAGCGGCGCCTGCAGCGCCACCGACGGCGTGCCGCGGTTCGCGAGGCGCGTGACGGTACCGTCCCAGCGCATCCCGTCGCGATTCTCGACCACGCCGCCGTTCGCCGCGAGCGTCAGGTCGATCACGCGGCCGCCGGCGGTCCCGATCGCCGACGCGTCGAGCGTGTGCTTCGCGCGCGTGCCGTCGAGGTTCGCGCGCAGCGATTTCAATTGCAGCGAGCCGAGCGCGATGTCGGTCGCATCGGCCGTGAACACGAGCGCACCGTGCGCGCCGTCGCGGATGTCGGCGCGCCCCTGCGCGGCACCGATCCGGTTCGAGCCGACCACGACGTGCTGGGCCTTGTAGGTGCCCGTCACGTTCGGATGCGCGAAGCTGCCGGTCAGCTCGCCCTGCGCCTGCACGAGCCCCTGCACGCCGAAGCCGAGCCGGTCGAGCTCGGGCGCGTCGACGACGAAGCGCAGCCGGTCGCCCGGCGCGCCGAAACTGCCGCGCAGATCGACGTGGTTGCCCGCGATCGACAGGTTCGCGTTGCTCGGCAGGATCCGCGCGCCGACGAGCTGCACGACGCCCGCGCCGGTCAGCGGCACGCCGTCGTAGAGGCTGTCGCCGAGCTTGAAGGTCGCCTTCGTCGACACCTGCGGCGCGAACGCGCCGGAGGCCGTCAGCGTGCCCGATACGCGCGTCTCGCCGCGCCGGGCCGGCGCCTTCGCGGTCGCCTTCGCCGCTTTGGCGGCCGGCTTGCCGCCGCCCGCGCCCGGCGCGCGCATCGCGGCGAGCAGCAGCGGATCGAACGCGGTCAGCGTCGCCTTCGCGTCGTAGCTCGAATGCGCGTCGTGGCGGAACACGCCGGTCAGGTCGATACGGCCCTTGCCCGCCGTCACGCGCGCATCGGTCAGCACCGTCTGCTGCTGCGTCAGCGCGACCTTCGCGCGCGCGCCGAGCGCGAGCTTCGGATCGTTCAGGTTGAAGTCGACGGTCGTCACGTCGCCTGCGAGCGTCACGCCGAGCGGGCCGCCGAGGCGCATCGGCCGCAACTCGGCGACGAATGCATTGAGGTCGAGGTTCGCGACCTTCAGGTCGAAGCGGCCCTTGCCGCCGGTCAGCGCGCCGTTGCCGGTCACGCTGCCGTCGCGGATCAGTTTCAGCGCGAGGCCGTCGATCCGCTGCGCGTGTGCGTCGAGATTGACGGTCGCATGTGCGTCGACGACGGGCAGCAGGTGCTCGCCGAGCGTGCCGGGCTTCGCGTTGACGATCGACACCGGGCCGGTCACCGCGAATCCCTTCGCCGGTGCGGCACCGGCCGGCGCGGTCACGGGCGCCAGCTCCGCGCGCACCGCGAGATCGGCGGCCGGCGCGCCCGGCGCGATCGCCTGCGGGTTCACGTGATCGAACGCGAGCGACGCGCGCGTGAGCGGCACCGCGCCGAACGGTGCGGCCTCGACGTGCGCGCGCCCGTTCAGCTTCATCCCGCTCGCGGCGACGTCGGCGACGAGCGCTTCGAGCGAACCCGATACGTTCGCGCTCGCGTTGACCGGTTCGTTCGCGAGCTTGCCCACGTAGGTCGCGTTGCCCGTCAGCGCGAACGGCTTCACGCCGTCGAGCTTCGCGCGCGCGGTCAGCGCGCCGTACGGCGTGTCGACACCGTCGAGCGCAAGTTCATGGTGGCGGCCGTCGCTGCGGCCGTTCAGCGCGAGATGGTCGAGCTGCGTCGTCGACCCGCCTTCGTGAATCGCCAGGTGATCGACACGCAGATCGTCGATCCGCAACTGCAGCGGCAGGCGCAGGTCCTGCGGCGTCGTGCTCGGCGTCGACGGCCCCGGCGCGATCCGCACGTCGATCGTGCCCGCGCGAAGATAGTCGACGGACAACCGCCACGGCGCGCGGGTCAGCGCCCAGCGGCCGTCGAGCCGGTCGATCCGCACTTCGGTGCCGGCGCCGCCGGGGCTCGTCCACGCGAAGCCGCGCAACCGCACGCCCGTCGCGAGCGCGCCGCCTTCCAGCGTGCCCGCCAGCCGGCCGCCCAGCACGCGCACGGCCGTCTGCCACGCGAGCCGCGTGCCGCGCTCGGTCGTCGCCGCGGCCAGCACGAGCCCGGCCGCCAGCACGGCGAGCAGCACGACCGTCACGAGCGTCCACGCGACGATCCGGCCCGCACGCACGCGGCGCCGCGCGCGCGGCGGCGCGTCGGGCGCGCGCTCGGGCGAGTCCGGATCGTGAGGCGGCGGCGTGTCGTTCGGATCCTTCGTCATGCGGTTCGTCGTGGCTCGTGCAACAAGGTCAGAAAGCGATGCCGAGCGTCAGGTACGGGCGCACGCTGTGGTTGCGCAGTCCGTACGCGACGTCGACGTTGATCGGGCCGACGGGGCTGCGCCAGCGCGCGCCGATGCCGACGCCCGGGTAGAACACCTTCTCGCCCCACGCATCGGTCGCGGTGCCGATGTCGAAGAAGGTCGCGGCGCCCCAGTCGCGATTGAACCAGTGCTGGTATTCGGCGGTGCCCGTCATCAGGTACTTGGTCGGCAGCACGGAGCCGTCGACGCTGTTGCCGATGCTCTGGTAGCCGTAGCCGCGCACCGAATTCGAGCCGCCCGCGCGAAACAGCAGCGACGCCGGCACACCGGCCGAGCTGCCGCTCGTGAACACGCCGCCGAGCTCCGCGCGGAACACGAACAGGTCGCGCTTGCCGATCGGCACGTACTGCTGGCCGCGCGCGTAGCCGCGGATGAAGGTCTGGTCGGTCAACACGCCCTTGATCGCGAAGCCGGCCTCCGCGTGGATCAGGTTGCCCGAGCGCGGGAACAACGGATCGTCGACGTTGCGGCGCGTCCATGCCCACTGCGGCACCAGCGCGCGGCTGGTGGTCGGGCCGGCGCCGTTCTGGTCGAGCCGGTCCTGGTAGAACATCAGCGAATACGCGTAGTCGATGAACTGACCGGTGCGGGTGCGCTGCGCGCCGATCCGCGCGCTGTAGATCCGGGTATCGGACACGTTGGTGTTCGTGTACGACGCGAGCACGCTGTTGGTCCAGCCTTTCTCGCCGGGCGGCATCGACAGTTGGACCTGGCCGTACTGCTGGATCTGGTCGAGCCGGCCGGACACGGTGAGCGGCCACGCGGCGCCGAACGTGTCGAGATACGTGTAGGAGCCCTGCACATGCGGGCCCGTATCGGTCGCGTAGCCGACGCCACCGCGAATGTTGTTGTACGGAAACTCGCTGACCTTCACGTGCACGGGCGTGCGCTCGGGCTTCGCCGTATCGTCGCCGACGTCGATCGCGACGCTCGCGTAGTACGGCGTGTTCTGCAGCTGCCGCTGCAGCTCGGTGATCCGCTGCACGTCGTAGATCTCGCCTTCCGACAGCGGATTGACGTTCGTGACGATTTTTTCCGGATAGCGGCGCACGCCGTCGACGTCGACCTTGCCGATCGTAAACGTCGGGCCGCTGTCGAACGTGACGGCCAGCGTCGCGCGCTGCGTGCGCGGATCGACGCGCGCTTCCGACGACGCGATCTTCGCGCCCAGGTAGCGGCGCGACTGCAACTGCCTGAGCGCCGCCCCTTTCGCGCCGTCCCAGTCGGACTGCGTGAACGGGTCGCCCGGCTTCAGCGAGAACGCGAAGCGGGTCGCGGCCTCCTGCTTCGGATCCTCGGTCTCGACCGGGCCCTTGAACGCCAGGTCGACCGTCGACACGACGGTCTGCGGCCCCGGATCGACCGCGACGCGCACGTCACGCTTGCCGTCGCGCGTGCGCACGTCGGTGCGCACGACCGGCGAGAAATAGCCGGCCGTCGCGGTCAGGTCGCGCACCTGCTGCGGCGTGGCGGTCACGAGGAAGTCGAACTGGTCGTCGCTGATGTCGTCGCGCTTGGCGAAGCGCGCGATGTCGAGATGGGCCTCGAGGAGCTTGCGGATCGCGCGCGGCGAGTCGATCTCGACGTCGTACTTCGCATACGCTGGCAGCACGAAGCACGCGGCGACACAGCCCGCGAGGGCCGCCCGGGCCGCCGCGCCGGCGCCACGCCGCGCGCGACGACCGTGGTGACGCGCCGCGCGCGGGCTCGCCTCATGCGCCGTATGTGCCTGCTGGTTCACCTGACCCGCCAAATATGACCTCGTCCTCGGTTGGTGATTTTGTGGAAAACCCCGTATTTGACCACAGGGCGGCGGCGCTGCCCGCACGGGCGCCGCTTTGACGCCTGGACGCAACGCGACGCGCGCGGGGCCGGCCGGACGCGCCGCGGGTGTCGGCCAGCGGATTCGACGCGCGATTGCCGCCGGCTGTTCCCCGCTATGCGGTAAAATCCCGCCATCGCGAACCCGGCGCATCGTGCGCCGCCCGAAACGGAAAGCCAAGCCATGCCGTATCAGTCCGACGTCACGCAATTCCTGAATCAGCTCAAGCAACAGAAGCCGACGCTCGAAGAAGAGCAGCGCAAGGGCCGCTCGCTGCTGTGGGACAAGCAGCCGATCGACCTCGACGAGCGCGCCGAGCAGCAGGAATCGCGCGTGAAGCAAACGTCCTACGTCTACTACCAGAACTTCTGACGACGTGAGCGCCGCCGACGAGGCCAGCGCCGCCCGGCAGGACGACGCGATCGCGGCGCCTGCGGGCGCCGATTCGACGCCCGACACGGTCGACGGAGTCGCGGCGTTCGCGCGTCTGTACGGCGAGCCGCTCTTCAAGCTGCCGCAGGATCTCTACATCCCGCCCGATGCGCTCGAGGTGTTCCTCGAGACGTTCGAAGGCCCGCTCGATTTGCTGCTGTACCTGATCCGCAAGCAGAACTTCAACGTGCTCGACATCCCGATGGCGCAGGTCACCGCGCAATATCTGGGCTACGTCGACCAGATCCGCACGTCGAACCTCGAGCTGGCGGCCGAATACCTGCTGATGGCCGCGATGCTGATCGAGATCAAGTCGCGGATGCTGCTGCCGGTCAAGAAGGCCGATACCGGCGAGGAAGCCGAGGATCCGCGCGCGGAACTCGTGCGCCGCCTGCTCGAATACGAGCAGATGAAGCTCGCCGCGCAACGCCTCGACCAGCTGCCGCAGCTCGGCCGCGACTTCCTGCGCGCCGAGGTCTACATCGAGCAGAGCATCACGCCGCGCTTCCCGGACGTCGATTCGGACGACCTGCGCGCCGCGTGGGCCGACGTGCTCAAACGCGCGAAGCTCGTCCAGCACCACAAGATCTCCCGCGAGGAGCTGTCGGTACGCGAACACATGAGCCTGATCCTGCGACGGCTGCAGAACGCACGCTTCATGGAGTTCGCCGACCTGTTCGACACGTCGCGCGGCGTGCCGGTCGTCGTCGTGAACTTCATCGCGATGCTCGAACTCGCGCGCGAATCGCTCGTCGAGATCACGCAGGCCGAACCGTTCGCGCCGATCTACGTGCGCCTCGCGTACCTGCCCGCGTAACGCGCGCCGCCGCGCCCGCGTCACCCCCGCACACCGAAACACACCGCATCCCGCCGCCGGGCCCGCCCACGCGGCTCGCTCGCGGTGCGCCCGACCAAAAAGTGAACGATCGTACTTTTTTCGATGCGTCCGGCGGCCAAATCCTCTACAATCCGCCGACGCCCGATGCGCCGCCCGCGCGCCGGCGTTCTCCGCTTCGACCCCGACGCCGCTGTTGCGGCGCCAACGCGCGCCTGCGCGAGGAACCCGCTACCCGATCATGAAAGTCATCAGCTCGATCCAGGAACTGCGCGACCAGTTGCGCGGCCAGAACCGCACGGCGTTCGTGCCGACGATGGGCAACCTGCACGAAGGTCACCTGTCGTTGATGCGCCTCGCGCGCCAGCACGGCGACCCGGTCGTGGCGAGCATCTTCGTCAACCGGCTGCAGTTCGGCCCGAACGAGGATTTCGACAAATATCCGCGCACGCTCCAGGACGACATCGAGAAGCTGCAGAAGGAAAACGTCTACGTGCTGTTCGCGCCGACCGAGCGCGACATGTATCCGGAGCCGCAGGAGTACCGCGTGCTGCCGCCCGACGACCTCGGCGGGATCCTCGAAGGCGAGTTCCGCCCGGGCTTCTTCGCCGGCGTGTGCACGGTCGTCACCAAGCTGATGTCCTGCGTGCAGCCGCGCGTCGCGGTGTTCGGCAAGAAGGATTACCAGCAGCTGATGATCGTGCGCCGCATGTGCCAGCAACTCGCACTGCCGGTCGAGATCATCGCCGCCGAGACGGTGCGCGACGAGGACGGCCTCGCGCTGTCGTCGCGCAACCGCTACCTGACGACCGACGAGCGCAAGGAAGCGCCCGAACTCGCGAAGACGCTGCAGCGCGTGCGCGACAGCGTGCTCGGCGGCGAGCGCGACCTCGGCACGCTCGAGCAGCACGCGCGCACGCACCTGGCCGAGCGCGGCTGGGCGCCCGACTACATCGCGATCCGCCGCCGCGCGAACCTGATCGCGCCGAGCGCCGCCGAACTCGAAGCCGGCGAGCCGCTCGTCGTGCTCGCGGCCGCGAAACTCGGCGCGACGCGCCTGATCGACAACCTGGAAATCTGACGGGCCGCCCGCCCTCGCCTCTCACGCATCACGGAGATACCATGCAGCGCCATATGCTCAAATCGAAGATCCACCGCGCGGCCGTCACGCACTGCGAGCTGCATTACGAAGGCTCGTGCGCGATCGACGAAGACCTGCTCGAAGCAGCGGGCCTCATCGAAAACGAACGGATCGACATCTGGAACATCAACAACGGCGAGCGCTTCTCGACGTACGCGATCAAGGGCGAGCGCGGCAGCGGGATGATTTCGCTGAACGGCTCGGCGGCGCGCCGCGCGCAACTCGGCGACCTCGTGATCATCGCGGCGTTCGCGATGGTCGATGAAGCCGAGCTGCAGGCCGGCTGGAAGCCGAAGCTCGTGTTCATCGACGAAGGCAACAAGATCAAAGGCCATCGCGATCACGTGCCGACGCAGAACTGGACCTGATTCACGCGGCGGCCGGCGTGTCGTGCCGCGCCATGACGGCCACCGCGCAGTCGCCCATGCGGGAAGGGCCTGATCCGTCACGATGCCGGATCAGGCCCTTCTTCATTCACCCTGCTGTAATTGGCCTCGTCGGCGTCCGGCCCTCGGCAATCAAGACGCCTTGGCGACCTTCTCCGCTTTCGGCGCGCGACGCTCGGCCCATTCGACGATCGGCCGCCACTGTTCGAGATCCTTCTCGACGCGGCTTTTCGCGACGTCCCACAGCGTCAGGCCGTGCGCGGCGATCTGCACGTAGTTCTGCGTGTCGCGCACGTAGCCGAGCACCGGCAGCCCGAGCCCTTCGACGAAACGGTGCAGCTGGTCGGACGAGCGCGTGCGCGCGTCGACCCGCATCCCGACGATCCCGACCTCCACGCTGCCCTTGCGCACCGCCTTCTCGCCGGCCAGGCGCTCCAGAAACTGCTGGGTCGCGAGAATATCGAACATCGACGGCTGCAGCGGCACGATCACCTTGTCGGCGAGCTGCAGCGCGACGTTGAGCCGGTTGCCGTGCAGGCCGGCCGGCGTGTCGATCACCGCATATTCGAGGCCGCGCGGCGGCTTCGACGGCGCGTCCGGATCGAGATCCCACGCCTCGATCGCCGGCAGGTCGGCCGGCCGCAGGTCGAGCCACGCATGCGCGGACTGCTGCCGGTCCAGATCGGCGAGCGCGACCCATGCGCCCTGCGCCGCGAAATAGCCGGCAAGATTGGTGGACAGCGTGCTTTTCCCCACGCCGCCCTTCGGATTCGCCACCACGATGACCGTCATGAATTCCCCCGAAAAAGCCACGCGGCGCCTGCCGCCTGGCAAGCGCCGCTCGATTGCGGATACAGGGAGCGATGATATCGGCAAACGGGGTGTCACCGGAACGGGTTGCGCCGATGCCCGCCCTCTTTTATGCGGTTCGCGTCGCGGCACGCGGTGCGCCGAGCGCGAACGCGCCGCCGCCCAGCAGCGCCTGCACGGCCAACGTGACGGCCCAGAACGCCGGATATTCCCAGCCGCCGTTGGGCGACGCGAAGCTCCAGCCGTTGGGCAGATGCGCGGACACCGCGCCGAGCATGAACGGCAGCAGCACCAGCGCGGCGATCCGTACGCGGAAGCCCACGAGCAGCGCAAGGCCGCCGGCCAGCTCGACGAACGTCGTCACATACGCGAGCCAGCCCGGCAGGCCGATCGACGCGAAGAACTGCGCGGTGCCGGGCAGCGTGAAGACGAACACCTTCTGCGCGACGTGCGCGAGGTACAGCACGCCGAGTGCGACGCGCAGAAGCGTCGCGCCGAGATCGTTGAGACGTTGGGAGTTCATGGCGAATTCCTTCATGAGTGGATGAGAATGGATCGCACTCTATTCGAATCGATTCGACCAATAAACACGCGACATGGCTTTAACTGATTCCCAAAAAGAACGAATCGGGTCGTAAAAAAGGGCATGACCGATCATGCCCCGCTGCCCGTACCCGGCTACGGACCTCAGCCGCCGCTCTTGCCCTGCGTGGCGTCACCCGAACCGGCCGGCCCGCCGCCCGGTGCGTACGAGTCACATGCGTGCGCCGCCGCCGACGCGCCCAGCAGCGCCGCGAGCAGCACGCCCAACCACCATCGAGCCTTCATCGTCGCGCTCCTTCGGGCGGACCTCCGCCCATCTGAGTTGTACGCGATCCGCCGCAAAATGCCAGGCCGGGCACGCCCTGCGTCAGCGGAACTCGGCATACAGCGCGCGCAAATCGAGATGCTCGGCGAACGAATCGGCCAGCCGCTCCAGCGACGCCTCGCGCAGCGCCGGGTAGTCGATGCGCTCCGCGCCGTCGAGCCCCGCCCACGCGAGCAGTGCCGCGCACGCGTCGGGCGCGTCGAACAGCCCGTGCACGTAGGTCGCGAGGATCTGCCCGTCGGCCGACCGTGCGCCGTCCGCGCGCACGCCGCCCGGAGCGTCGCCCGTCGCCAGCTCCAGCGCGGGCGTCGCGAGCGCGGGCCCGCGCGTATCGCCCATGTGGATCTCGTAGCCGTGCACGGCGGCCGCGCCGGGCAGCGCGAGATGCCCGGTCACGTTCTTCAGCGTCTTGTCCGGCTGCAGCGTCGTATCGAAATTGAGCAGTCCGAGCCCCGGCACGCTGCCGGGCGCGCCTTCGAGGCCGAGTGGATCGTCCAGTGTGCGGCCGAGCATCTGCATGCCGCCGCAGATGCCGATCACCTTGCCGCCATAGCGCAGATGCCGGCGAATTACCGCGTCCCAGCCCGTGTCGCGCAACCACGCGAGATCGCGCTGCACGCTCTTCGAACCGGGCAGGATCAGCAGGTCGGCATCCGGCACCGGGCCGCTCTTCCAGTACGTGAACTCGACCTGCGGATGCGCGCGCAGCGGGTCGAAATCGGTATGGTTGCTGATCCGCGGCAGCGCGGGCACCACCACGCGCAACACGCCGGCGTCGCCGCGCAAGGCGGCGCTGCGCGCCTGCGACGGCAGCATGTCCTCGGCATCGAGCGTCAATCCGTGCAGGTACGGCAGCACGCCGAACACCGGCTTGCCCGTCTGCGCGCGCAGCCAGTCGAGGCCCGGTTCGAGCAGCTTGATGTCGCCGCGAAAGCGGTTGATCACGAAGCCGCGCACGCGCGCGCGCTCGCTGTCCGACAGGCACGCGAGCGTGCCGACCAGATGCGCGAACACGCCGCCGCGGTCAATATCGGCCACCAGCACGACCGGGCAGTCCACGCGTTCGGCGAAGCCCATGTTCGCGATGTCGCCTTCGCGCAGGTTGATTTCGGCCGGGCTGCCCGCGCCTTCGACGAGCACCGTGTCGTAGCCGGCACGCAGCCGCGCGTACGACTCGAGCACCGCGTCGAACGCGACCGGCTTGTAGTCGTGGTACGCACGCGCATCGAGGTTCATGCGCGCCTTGCCGTGGATGATCACCTGCGCGCCGCGATCGCTCGTCGGCTTCAGCAGCACCGGGTTGAAATCGGTATGCGGCGCGACACCCGCGGCGAGCGCCTGCAACGCCTGCGCGCGGCCGATCTCGCCGCCATCGGCCGTCACCGCGCTGTTCAGCGCCATGTTCTGCGGCTTGAACGGCGCGACGCGCGCGCCCGCGCGACGCGCGAGGCGGCACAGGCCCGCGACGAGCGTGCTCTTGCCGGCGTCGGACGTCGTGCCCTGGATCATCAACGTGCCGCGCGGCTGCGGTTCGGGTGCATTCATCGTATGCAAGGTCGTGGCGAAGCAAAGGCCGCATTATCGCCCGCGCCGCCACGCGCGCGCCGTTACAATCACGCGATGATTCCGCACGACCTCACTTTCGTCCTCGGTGGCGCGCGCTCGGGCAAGAGCGCGCACGCCGAGCGGCTCGCCGCCGACAGCGGCCGCCCCGTCACCTATATCGCGACCGCGGCCGCGACGGCCGCCGATGCCGAATTCGAACGGCGCATCGCGCATCACCGCGCGCGCCGGCCGGCCGACTGGGGCTTCGCCGACGCGCCCGTCGACCTCGCCGGCACGCTCGCGCGGCTCGACGATCCGCGCGCGTGCCTGCTCGTCGACTGCCTGACGCTGTGGCTCACGAACCTGCTGTGTCCGCTGGACGGCGAACCGCTCGACGACGCGCAGTATGCGGCGCAGGTCGAGCGGCTCGAGCACGCGTTGCGCGGTGCGCGCGCGAAGGTGATCGTCGTCAGCAACGAAATCGGGCTCGGCGTCGTGCCGCTCGGGTCGGTCACGCGCCGCTACGTCGACGAACTCGGGCGCCTGAACCAGCGCATCGCCGCGCTCGCGACGCGCGTGACGCTGCTGGTCGCCGGGCTGCCGCTCGAACTCAAGGCCGGAGCCCCGTCATGCTGATGCTGTCGCTGCCGGTCGTCGCGATGCTTGCAGTCGCGGCCGCGATCGTCGATCGCATCGTCGGCGAACCGGCCGGCTGGCATCCGCTCGTCGCGTTCGGCCGGCTCGCCGCGCGCATCGAAGGCGCGCTGAACACGGGCCGGCGCGGCCGCATGGTCGGCGTCGCCGCCTGGCTCGCGGCGGTGGTGCCGCCGGTGGCCGTCGCCGCGTGGCTCGCGGCCGTGCTGCCCTGGACGCTCGCGGCCGCGCTGCACGTCGCGCTGCTGTGGTTCGCGCTCGGCGCGAAAAGCCTCGCCGACCACGTCGCACCGATCGCCGCCGCGCTGCTGCGGCACGACCTCGACGCCGCGCGCGCGCTGACCGCGCGCATCGTATCGCGCGACACCAGCGAAGCCGACGAAGGCGCGCTGTCGCGCGCCGCCGTCGAATCGGCGCTCGAGAACGGCAACGACGCGATCTTCGGCGCGCTCTTCTGGTTCGTCGTCGCGGGCGGCCCCGGCGCGCTGCTGTTTCGGCTCGCGAACACGCTCGACGCGATGTGGGGCTACCGCACGCCGCGCTTCCTGACGTTCGGCTGGGCCGCCGCGCGCCTCGACGACGCGCTCAACTGGATTCCCGCGCGCCTCACCGCCGCGAGCTACGCGCTGCTCGGCGACACGGCCGCAGCATGGCGCTGCTGGCGCACGCAGGCGCGCCACTGGGACAGCCCGAACGCGGGCCCCGTGATGGCCGCGGGCGCCGGCAGCCTGAACGTGCAGCTCGGCGGCCCGGCCGTCTATCACGGCGAAATCGAAGACCGTCCCGCGCTCGGCACCGGCGCGCCGGCGACGGCCATGCACGTCGTCGCCGCGCTGTCGCTCGTCACGCGCACGCTCGCGCTGTGGCTCGCGCTGCTCGTCACGGGCGGCGCACTCATCCTCGCTACCCATCATGTCTGACGCACGCATCCCGCACGGCGGCAACCTGCACGAAGCCGCGCGCCGCCACGGCATTCCGTACGACGCGTGGCTCGACCTGTCGACCGGCATCAATCCGGTCGGCTATCCGGTGCCGCCGGTCCCGGCCGACGCATGGCGCCGGCTGCCCGACGATGGCGATACGCTCGCCGCATGCGCGTCCGGCTACTACCACGCGCCCGATGCCGCGCACGTGCTGCCGGTCGCCGGCAGCCAGGCCGCGATCCGCGCGTTGCCCGCGCTGCTGCCGACCGGCGACGCCGGTGTCGCCGCGCTCGCGTATGGCGAATACGCC
The DNA here is from genome assembly GCF_902833125.1 of Burkholderia sp. BCC1640. Classification (NCBI taxonomy): domain Bacteria; kingdom Pseudomonadati; phylum Pseudomonadota; class Betaproteobacteria; order Burkholderiales; family Burkholderiaceae; genus Burkholderia; species Burkholderia sp. BCC1640. Next base: position 129,498 of record NZ_CADFEF010000005.1, read on the forward strand.
CCTGCGTTCGCGCGCCACGGCCATCGCGTCGTCGCGCTCGACATCGGTTCGGACGTGCTGCCCGCGTCGCTGCGTCACGTCATCGTCGGGAATCCGAATAATCCGACCGCCGAATTCGTTCCGACCGAACGGCTGCTCGGCTGGCAGGCGCAGCTGTCGGCACGCGGCGGCACGCTGATCATCGACGAGGCATTCGCGGATACCGGCGCCAACCCGTCGCTCGCGCAGTTCACCGATCGTCCGGGCCTCGTCGTGCTGCGCTCGGTCGGCAAGTTCTTCGGACTCGCCGGCATTCGAGCCGGCTTCGTGCTCGCCCGTCCCGAGCTGGTCGCCGCGCTGCGCGACATGCTCGGCGCGTGGACCGTCAGCGGTCCCGCGCGTCATGCGGTCGCCGCCGCATTCGGCGACCACGCATGGCAGGCCGCCGCGCGCATGCGGCTCGCGGCCGACGGCGAACGCCTCGCCGCACTGCTGCGCATGCACGGCTTCGCGGTGCACGCGACGCCGCTGTTCAGTTGGACCGACGACCCGCGCGCCGCCGCGTTGCACGCGGCGCTCGCCGCACACGGGATCTGGACGCGATACTTTGCACGACCGTCGAGCGTGCGCGTCGGCCTGCCGGGCAACGAAGCCGAATGGCGGCGCTTCGCCGACGCACTCTCGCAGTGTGTTCCGACGCTGCCACAGGCATCCGCATGACCGCCTGCCTGCTCCGCCGGCTGCCGGCCCTCGCATCGCTGATCGCGCTCGCGCATGCGCCCTTCGCTCACGCCGACGTAACGACCCGTGACGATGCCGGCAATACCGTCACGCTGCCCGCACCGGCGCAACGCGTGATCAGCCTCGCGCCGCATGCGACCGAGCTGGTCTACGCGGCCGGCGGCGGTGCGAAACTGGTCGGCACGGTTACGTACAGCGACTACCCGCCCGCCGCGCAGGCGGTGCCGCGTGTCGGCGACAACAAGGCGCTCGACCTCGAGCGAATCGCCGCGCTGAAGCCCGACCTGATCGTCGTCTGGCGACACGGCAACGCCGAGCGGCAAACCGATGCGCTGCGTGCGCTGCACATTCCGCTGTTCTTCAGTGAACCGAAACATCTCGACGACGTGACCACGTCGCTGCGCCGGCTCGGCACGCTGCTCGGCACCGAGCCAGCCGCCGACGCGGCCGCGGCATCGTTCTCGCGCGACATCGCGGCGCTGCGCGCGCGTTACGCGGCACGCCCGCCGGTCACGATGTTCTTCCAGGTATGGGACCGCCCGCTGACGACGCTCAACGGCGCGCATCTGTTCAACGAAGTCATCTCGCTGTGCGGCGGCCGCAACGTGTTCGCGGCGCTGAAACCACTCGCACCGACCGTCACCGACGAAGCCGTGCTCGCGGCGAATCCGGAAGCGATCGTGACGACGAGTGCCGGCGCGACACGTTCGGACGCACCGCTGCCGAGCCTCGCGCGCTGGCGTGCATGGCCCGCGCTGACGGCCGTAGCGCGCAACAACCTGTTCGCGATCGACGGCGATCTGCTGACCCGGCCATCGCCGCGGATCGCGCAAGGCGCGGCCGCATTGTGCGAGGATCTCGACGCCGCGCGAGCGCGGCGGCCGGCGCGCTGATTTCGGGCTTCGATGCCCTTCCGCACGTCAGACGAGCAAGCGGTCGCCTATGCGTCCCAGTGGACGACGTCCCATGTGCGGGCGGCATCCTCCGTCCGCAACCAGACGACGCCGCCCGTCGGCACCGGTCGCGACAACAGCGTATCGAGCGGCACGCGCAACGCATGCGACGCGAATGCGCGAATCACGCCTGCGTGCGTGAGCGCCCATTGCGGCGCGTCGGTCCGCGCGACCGCGTCCGCAGTCCGTGCGACGCGCGCGGCGAACCGCGCGACGCTTTCGCCGCCATGCGCGCACGCATGCATCAGGTCGGCCGCCCACGCATCGAGCGCCGCGCGGTCGATATCGTCCCAGCGACGCAGCTCCCACGCGCCGAAGTCCATTTCCTGCCAGCCCGCGTCACGCCGCAGCGGCACATCGAACGCCTGCGCAAGCCGCTCGGCGACCGACGCGCAACGCATCAGCGGGCTCGTCCAGACCTGCTCGGGCAACGGCGCCCCGAGGGCCGCCAGACGCTCACGCACGGCCCGCGCCCCCGCCTCGGCCGACGTGGCGAGCGGCACATCGCTGCGTCCGTAGCAAACGCCCGGTTCGACATCGACGGCCGGATGGCGAATCAGGACGAGATCCATCCGAGCACCACGAGATAGATCGCCAGTTCGCTCAACTGCTGCGCGAAGCCGAGGCAGTCGCCCGTATAACCGCCGATCCGCTTCACGAAATAGCGGGCCGCCCATGCGCGCACGAGCACGAGCGCGACGAGCGCCGCGAGGCCCGCGCGCCAGTCCGGCCAGAACAGCCACGGCAGCCCGAATGCGGCCGCGATCCAGGCCGCGCGTGCGCCCATGCGTTGCGCGACCGGCTTCGCCTTGCCTTCCGGCCGGACATAGTCGAGCGACATCAGCAGGCTCACGGCCCCCACGCGGCTCGCCGCATGCGCGGCGATCATCGTCCACGCGGCGCGCAGCGGCGGCATGGCCGCGAGCGCCTGCCATTTCAGGCCGAGCGCGATCACGAGCGCGACCGCGCCGAACGTGCCGATTCGCGAATCGTGCATGATGCGCAGCACGTCGTCTCGCGCGTAGCCGCCGCCGAACGCATCGCAGCTGTCGGCCAGGCCATCCTCGTGGAACGCGCCCGTCGCAAGCAGCGTCGCGGCCATCGACAGTCCGACCGCGATCGACGCGGGCAACACGCGCAGTGCCGCGAGATAGACGAGCGCGCCCCACGCGCCGACGCACGCGCCGACCAGCGGGAAGTAACGTGCGGCCTGGTCGAGATCGCCGGCGGCGTAGCCGATCGCGCGCGGCACCGGCACGCGCGTGAAATAGCCGAGCGCGACGAAGAAATAGCGCAGTTCGGCGCGTATACCGTTCGCGCGCTCAGGCGTCACGATTGTCGACGCCCGCGGATTCGAAGCTCGCCATCTCGGTAAGGAACGCGACCGCCGCGCGCACCAGCGGCAGCGCGAGCGCGGCGCCCGTGCCTTCGCCGAGGCGCAGGTCGAGCGCGAGCAGCGGCTTCGCGCCGAAATGCTCGAGCATGCGCCGGTGCCCGGCCTCGTGCGACGCATGCGAGAACACGCAGTAGTCGCGCACGCCGGGCGCGATGCGCTCGGCGACCAGCAGCGCGGCCGTGGCGATGAAGCCGTCGACGAGGATCGTCATCCGCTCGCTCGCGGCCGCGAGATACGCGCCCGTCATCATCGCGATCTCGAAACCACCGAACGTCGCCAGCACATCGAGCGGCGCGATCGCATGCGAATGCCGGACGAGCGCGCGGCCGAGCACCGCGCGCTTGTGCGCGAGCCCCTGGTCGTCGAGGCCCGTGCCGCGCCCGACGCACGCGTCGATCGGCACGTCGAGCAGACGGCTCATCAGGCATGCGGCCGATGACGTGTTCGCGATCCCCATTTCGCCGAAGCCGATCACGTTCGTGCCGAGCGAGGCGTGCAGGCGCACGCGCGCCGCACCGGCGGCGAGCGCCGTCTGCGCCTCGTCGGGCGTCATCGCCGGTTCGGCCGCGAAGTTTCGCGTACCGCGCGCGACGGGCAGCGACACGAGCCGGTCGGACACCGGCAACGGTGACGCGACGCCCGCATCGACGATCTCGAGCACGCTCTGCGCGACGCCCGAGAACGCGTTGATCGCCGCGCCGCCGGCCAGGAAGTTCGCGACCATCTGCGCGGTGACCGCCTGCGGATACGGGCTCACGCCCTCGGCCGCGATCCCGTGGTCGCCCGCGAACACGATCGTCACCGGACGCTGTACGTGCGGCTTCTCGGTGCGCTGGATCAGGCCGACCTGCAGCGCGAGCGCCTCGAGCTGGCCGAGACTGCCGGGCGGCTTGGTCTTGTGATCGATCACATGCTGCAGGCGCTTGCGCAGCGTCTCGTCGAGCGGCGCGATCGCGGGCGGGAAGTCGGTCGGATTCGTCATCGGAAGGTTGCCTCGTTGGCGCGGCCGGTGCCGCGCATCGAAAGAAGGAAGTTCATCGTCGCTCGGGCCACGCGGGCAGCAGCGCGTCGCGGCCGTTCTCGCGGATCAGCACGAGCGGATAGCCGAACGCGTCGCTCGCACGCGCCGGCGTCAGCACGTCGTGCACGGGGCCCGCCCACGCATGGCCGCGGCCGTCGAGCAACAGCGCGTGCGTTGCGTAACGCCGCGCGAGATTCAGATCGTGGCATGAGAACAGCACCGTGCGCGGCCCCGCGTCGAGCCATGCGCTCAGCGCGGTCAGGCCATCGATCTGGTGATGCAGGTCAAGGTGGGCGAGCGGTTCGTCGAGCAGCATCAGCGGCGCGTCCTGGCACAGCGTCGCGGCCAGCGCGACGCGCTGCCGCTCGCCGCCCGACAGCGACAGCACGTCGCGCGACGCGAGTGCGGTCAGCCCGAACGTCGCGAGCGCGTCGCGCGCGGCCGCGCGGTCGCCGTCGCGCTCCCAGCCCCAGCCGCCGAGATACGGAAAGCGGTTGAGCAGCACCGTGTCGAATACCGTCGCGCTGAACGCGTCGTGCAATTGCTGCGGCATCAGTGCGCGGCGCCGTGCGAGCTGTTCGGGCGGCCATGCGGCGAGCGGCCGGCCGTCGATCTCGACGTGGCCGCCGGCCGGTCGCTGCAGGCCCGCGAGCGTCGCGAGCAGCGTCGTCTTGCCTGCGCCGTTCGGCCCCGCGACACACCAGATCTCGCCGGGACGGAACGCCTGCGTGAAGCCCTCGAGCAGCGTCCGTTCGCCGGCCGTCAGCGTGAGATCGATCGCCGCATAGGTCATTTCGCCGGCAGCGTGCGGTGCGGCGTGCGTCATCGCATCGGTCTCCTCAGCAACATCCACAGGAACACCGGCACGCCGATCAACGCGGTCATCACGCCGACCGGCAATTGCGCGGGCGCGATCGCGGTGCGCGCGAGCAGGTCGGCGGCCATCACTCCGCCGCCGCCCGCGAGCATCGCGGCCGGCAGCAGCATGCGCTGGTCGTTGCCGAACGCGAGCCGCAGCGCGTGCGGCACGACGAGGCCGACGAAACCGATCGTGCCGGCCGTCGTCACCGCGGCCGCGGCAGCCAGCGACGCGACGAGGTAGATCCGCACGCGAACTCGCGCGACCGGCACGCCAAGCGCGAGTGCGGTCGCGTCGCCGCGCAGCAGCACGTTGAGCTGCGGCGCGGCCGGCAGCGCGACGCATGCGGCCACCAGCAGCGCGCCCCATGCGAACCACGGCGCCGTCACGCCGTTCAGGTCGCCCGTCAGCCAGAAGATGATGCCGCGCAGGCGCGCATCGGGTGCGAGCGACAGCAGCAGCGTGACGAGCGCGCCCCACCCGGCCGCGATCACGACGCCCGTGAGGAGCAGCCGCGGCGACGCGTCGCGCGAGTCGCCGCGCCACAGCTCGCGGCGAGCAAGGCCGAGCACGAGCGCGACCGACACGAGCGCGCCGGCGAATGCGGATGCATCGACGAGCCACCACGCGCCGCCCGCGATCATCGCGACGAGCGCGAAGCCGGCCGCGCCGCCGGATACGCCGAGCACATACGGCTCCGCGAGCGGATTGCGCAGCAGCACCTGCAGCAGTGCACCGGCCAGCGCAAGCAACGCGCCGCACGCGAACCCCGCGAGCGCACGCGGCAGCCGCAGCGTGCGCACGATGTCGGCGAACAATGCGTCGCCGCCGTGCGGCACGAGCGACGCGAGCGCCTGCCACGGCGACATCGGCACGCTGCCGATCGACAGCGATGCGACGAACAGCAACGCGACCACGGCCGCGAGCGCGGCCCAGATCGCGGTGGCACGCGCGGCGCTCATGCGCCGCACGGCGTCGCGCACGACGCACGATACTTCCGCTGACCGTCGTGGCCGGCCGGGCGCGGCACCGGCGTCGCGCTGCGACGTGTGGCAGGAATACGCAAGCTCGTCATCCTCGTCGAACAGGTTGTTGATGCATGCACGGGCGACCCGCGACCCGGTGATATCGTCGCGCGCGCGGCGCGGATGCCGTGCCCGTGTGCGGCAAAGCGAGCGATGCTCGGCCGATGGCACACAATAGCGCGCGCCACGAACGGCACCCCGATTCCCGCGTTTCGCCGATCGTATCCCGCAAGCGATCGGCCGGCCGAACGTCGGTCGCACCGGCGTGACACGACCACGACCCATCGAGCCGCACCTGCGTGCGGCCGACATTCTGCGCAATATAGTGGAAGCCGCCGCATCGGGTCGATCGGCATCGCGGTTGCGTCGCCGTCACGCATGATCGGCGCGGTGATCGCGACTTCCGGCGGCAACGGTGCGTCGGCGCGCGGCGCGACCGGTCCCGGCGCCGCAACGACCTGCGTCGTCGATCCGGGCGAGCCAGCCGCCGCCGCGATGTGCACGACGGCGGGATGCGGCACGCCGCGGCATGCGTCGGAGACCGTGCGGACGATTGGGGTCAGCATCGAAGACAAGTCCCGTGAAGCACTGCGCGCCCCGCTTCCCCGCAGGCCGCGCGTCATGAAGCCGTGCAGGCTCCTCGCCTCGGCCGGTATCCGGGCTGGCGGCGTACCGGCTCGCCTTCCCGCGCGAATCACGCGCAGTGGCCCGCGCCCGCGTGCGACCTGCACGCGAAACGCGCCCGAGCCGGCCTGCGTCGTCCGACGCGGCCGCTTACCGTTGCGGGGGCAGCGCAGGTTGGCGATCTCCATGCGGAGCGCGCGCCCTGCTTCCCGTTTAACCGCGCGACGCACGCGCGAGCACCGAGGCGGCGCCAGTTTAGGAGCGGGTCGCGCGAGCGTCAAGAAAGCGGCCGAACGTATGCCGGGAGCGCGCGGCGAACGCGCCGCAGCCGCGTATTCGCGGCAAGAAGCCGGGGTGTTACGACTGGAAACGTTACAGATGTCGGAATGCGCGTTATTCCGCGCTAAAATGCTGGGTCTTTAGAGGACGCAGCAAATGCTCAACGAACTCGAAACCTTATCTCAAAATATTGGCCGTCTGATCTCGCTGAACAAGCGCTATCACTCGGAACGGCTCGCGCTCGAGGAGCAAGTCGCGCAAATGCGCGCGGAAGCGGACACGGTCCGCGCGGAACTCGCGCAACTGCGCGACGAACGCAACGCGCTCGCGGCCGAGCGCGACACGCTGTCGGCAAAGATCGATGACGCCCAGGTCAAACTGAACGCGATTCTCGAAAAACTGCCGCGCACGAAGAGCGCGGAGCAAGCCGACAACCAGCTCGACCTGCTGGATGCGCAGGCGCGCACGGATGGCGACGACGCGGCCAGCCACGGAGAACATGCATGAGCACCAAGCAGATCGAAGTCTCGATTCTCGGTCAGCCCTATCGGCTCGCCTGTTCGGCCGAGACCGAAGCGGCGCTGCTCGAGGCCGTCGCACGCGTCGACGCCGAAATGTCGAAGATCCGCGCGAACAGTTCGGTGCGCGGCACCGACCGTATCGCGGTGATGGCGGCCCTGTCGCTCGCATCCGAATTGCTGCGACTGCAAACGAGCGTGCGTCACGGTGAAGCATTTCCGGCGGAAGAAATCCGTCGTACAATGCACCAGATGAACGAACAGCTCGGCGCGGTGCTCGCACAGCACGAGACGCAGTAACGTTTGATCGATGCGTCGATTCCCCTTGATCTCGGCGATCAACGGTGGTCAAATTGGCGCAACGAAACACAGTTCAGTCAGCTTCCCTGCCTGGTTCGCCAAGGTCATATATTCCTTGAACCAATGCCATGTGCACGGTTGCGGAAATTTGTAGCACGGGCGCGCGCGTCACTCTGTCTGATGTACCCGAAGTGCTGCTAACTGCGACCAATTCTGAACCTCAGGTTCAGGATGCCGGCCTAGCGGCCAAGGCGGGGGCCTATCCAACGGCATCGGGGAACCCCGATGCCGTTTCCTTTTTCAGGGTCTGTTTGCATGCGAAACGCGCATGCAAACAGACCTTCATGCCCTTTCTGCGTCGATTACGATCCATGCAATACTGGCTCATGAAGTCCGAACCGGACGAAGCAAGCATTGACGATCTCGCGCACGCGCCGCAGCACTCGCTGCCGTGGACCGGTGTGCGCAACTATCAGGCGCGCAATTTCATGCGCGACACGATGAAGATCGGCGACGGCGTGCTGTTCTATCACTCGAGCTGCCCCGAGCCGGGCATCGCGGGCCTCGCCGAAGTCTCGTCGACGCCCTACCCCGACCCCACCCAGTTCGATCCGAAAAGCCCGTATTACGATCCGAAGTCGACGCAGGAATCACCGCGCTGGCTGCTCGTCGACGTGCGCTTCGTGAAGAAGTCGCCGCTCGTGCCGCTCGCCGCGCTGCGCGAGCATGACGAACTCGCCGACATGCGCGTGCTCGCGCGCGGCAACCGGCTGTCGATCACACCCGTCACGCGCGCCGAGTGGCGCTTCATCACCGAAAAGCTGATGAAGTAGGCGCACACAGTCGGCGCACGCGTCGGTCCACGCAACAGACACACGCCAAAGGTCAAATCCGGTCAATACGCGCCGCCGCCACGGAACTCGCGGCGCGTTCGTGCAGCCTAAGCAACCGCTGTCGCCCGATCGGGACGACGGCTGTTTTTTTCGTCGCGCGGTACGCCCGCGTCGCGCACGCGTGATCCGCATGCGCGCCCTCGCACAAGGAGTCCAACAATGACCAAGAAATCCGCACTCGCGCTGTCGCTCGCCCTCGCCGCCGCCGTGCCCGTCGCGCTGACGCTCGCGTCGCCGGCCGCGCACGCGCAAACCGCGAACCCGCACTTTCCGGAACCGGCGGGCGTGCTGTCGCTGTCGTCGCAGGCCAGCGCCGACGTGCCGCAAGACATCATCCACATCACGCTGTTCTACGAACAGCAGGCGAAGGACCCGGGCAGCCTGACGTCCGCGCTCAACCAGCGCGCCGACGCGGCGCTCGCGCAGGCGAAGGGCGTATCGGGCGTCACCGCGCACACCGGCGCGTTCTCCGTGTATCCGACCACCGATCGCGACGGCAAGATCTCCGCATGGCGCGGCCGTACCGAAGTCGTGCTCGAATCGCGCGATTTCGCGGCGGCGTCGAAGCTCGCGGGCCAGCTGTCGAACCAGATGCAGGTCGCGAACGTCGAGTTCTCGCTGTCGCCCGAAGCGCAGCGCGCGGCCGAGCAGAAGCTCACGACCGAAGCGATCAAGTCGTTCCGCGCGCGCGCGGACGAAGCCGCGAAGGCTTTCGGCTACAACAGCTACTCGATCCGCGACGTGAACGTCGGCGGCAGCCGCAACGTGCAGCCGTACCCGCGCATGATGGCGATGGCCGCGGCACCGATGGACAGCGCGAAGATGAGCGCGCCGATCGCGGTCGAAGGCGGCAAGGCGACCGTGTCGGTCACGGTCAACGGCTCGGTGCAGATGAAGTAACGCACGTCGGGCAACGCGCGGCAGATGTGAAAACGCCGGCCTTCGGGCCGGCGTTTTTCGTTCGGGATCCTGCAATCGATGCGCACGCCGATCGTGCGCATCCGCATCGCATCACGCGTCATGCGTCACACAGCTCGCGCATGACGCGACCGCATGACGCATGCAACATCAAGCCGCCACGCTCGCCGCGCGGCGACGATACACCCACACCAGCAGCGCGATGCCCGCGAGAATCATCGGCAACGACAGCCACTGCCCCATCGACAGGCCGAGGGCGAGCAGGCCGAGGAAGTCGTCCGGTTCGCGCGCGAATTCCACGGTGAAGCGCGCGAGCCCGTAGCCGATCAGGAACAGCGCGGATATCGCGCCCATCGGCCGCGGCTTGCGCGAGAAGAAGAACAGCACGAAGAACAGCGCAATGCCTTCGAGCGCGATCTCGTAGAGCTGCGAAGGATGGCGCGGCAGCATCTGGTACTGCATGAACACGTCGGCAAGGTGCCACTGTTCGACGAGCGCCGGATGCTTCGGCAGCCATGCCGCGTCGTCGCGCATCGCGCCCGGGAACAACATCGCCCAGGGCGCGTTCGGATCGGTCACGCGGCCCCACAGCTCGCCGTTGATGAAGTTGCCGAGCCGCCCGGCCGCGAGCCCCGTCGGCACCATCGGCGCGACGAAGTCGGTGACCTGCAGCCAGTGGCGCTTGCGCTGCCACGCGAACAGCGCCATCGCGAGCGTCACGCCGAGAAAGCCGCCGTGGAACGACATGCCGCCTTCCCACACCTTGAACACGTCGAGCGGATGCGAGAAGTAGAAGTCGGCCTTGTAGAACAGCACGTAGCCGAGCCGGCCGCCGAGCACGGTGCCGAGCACGCCGTAGAACATCATGTCGTCGATGTCCTTGGCGGTCCAGCCCTGCGCCGCGACGTGCGGCAGCTTCAGGCGGATCCGGCCGACGACGATCGCCGCGATGAAGCCGACGAGATACATGAGGCCGTACCATCGTACGGCCAGCGGCCCGAGATGGATCGCTACGGGGTCGAAATTCGGGTGAATGATCATGGGTTAGCGATGAAGTTTTCGAATGCGGTACGGCGCGCCCACCGGCGCCGCACCGCGCATTGGACGGCGCCGGCGCGCCATCGTTCGCATCATGCGGCGAGACCGTGCGCGCGCACGACGTCGATGAAGCCGGCGAGCACGGGGCTGACATCGCCCGTGCGCCACACGAGGCCCGTCTCGACGACCGGCGCGTCGCCGGCGAGCGGCCGGTAGACCACGCCGGTGCGCCGCAGGTTACGCAACGACTGCGGCACCAGTGCGACGCCCATGCCGGCCGACACGAGGCTGACGATCGTCTGCATCTGGATCGCCTCCTGGCCGATGCGCGGGGTTTCCCCCGCCGCGCCGTAGCAGCCCGTAATGATGTCATAAAAGCCGGGCGCCAAACGACGCGGGAAGATGACGAGCGGCAGCGCGGCCAGCTCGGCCAGATGCACGGGTTCGTCTTCGGGCACGCCGGGCGCCGCGGCCGCCGGCATCGCGACCACCAGCGGCTCGCGCACGACCGGCAGGTACGACAGCCCGGCCGCGTGGCGCGGCGGTACCGGTGGAATCACGAGCCCCGCGTCGATGCGGCCCGCGACGAGTTCGTCGATCTGCACGTCGCTCGTCGCCTCCGCGAGTTGCAGCCGCACCTGCGGATAGCGTGCGCCGAACGCGCGCAGCAGCGACGGCAGCAGCCCGTAATCGGCGGTCGACACGAACGCAAGCGACAGCGAGCCGGCTTCGCCGCGCGCGAGACGCCGCGCGAGCGGCGGCAGCGCGTCGGCCGACGCGAGCAGCCGGCGGACGTCGGGCAGCAGCGCCGCACCGACTGCCGTCAGCGCGACCGAGCGCTTGGTACGCGCGAACAGCGCGACGCCGAGCGCGTCCTCGAGCGCCCGAATCGCTTGCGACAGCGGCGGCTGCGTCATCGACAGGCGCTCGGCCGCACGGCCGAAATGGCGCTCGTCGGCAACGGTCACGAAATAGCGCCACTGGCGCAGATCGGGCGTCGGGTCAGCCATATTTCACTCATTCGCAAAACGACTTAATAAGCGACAAATAATATATTGGACATCCCAAACCGGAAACTCCATTCTTGATTGATCCGAACCGGCGCGCCGTTCGCGGGCGTCGCCAATACAACGATGGAGTCCCCCATGCCGTACAACCGTCGCTCGAAGCACATCACGCAAGGCGTGGCCCGCTCGCCGAACCGCTCGATGTATTACGCCCTCGGCTACCAGAAGGACGATTTCGACAAGCCGATGATCGGCATCGCGAACGGCCACTCGACGATCACGCCGTGCAACTCGGGCCTGCAGCGGCTGTCGGACGCGGCCGTCGCGGCGGTGAAGGCGGCCGATGCGAACCCGCAGATCTTCGGCACGCCGACGATCTCGGACGGCATGTCGATGGGCACCGAGGGGATGAAGTACTCGCTCGTGTCGCGCGAAGTGATCGCCGACTGCATCGAGACCTGCGTGCAGGGCCAGTGGATGGACGGCGTGGTGGTGGTCGGCGGCTGCGACAAGAACATGCCCGGCGGGATGATCGCGCTCGCGCGCCTGAACGTGCCGGGCATCTACGTGTACGGCGGCACGATCCGCCCCGGCCACTGGAAGGGCCGCGACCTGACGATCGTGTCGTCGTTCGAGGCGGTCGGCGAGTTCACCGCGGGCCGGATGTCGCAGGAAGATTTCGAAGGAGTCGAGCAGAACGCGTGCCCGACGTCGGGGTCGTGCGGCGGGATGTACACCGCGAACACGATGAGCTCGTCGTTCGAGGCGCTCGGCATGTCGCTGATGTACTCGTCGACGATGGCGAACCCCGATCAGGAGAAGGTCGACTCGGCTGCCGAATCGGCGCGCGTGCTGGTCGAGGCCGTGAAGCGCGACCTGAAGCCGCGCGACATCATCACGAAGGCGTCGATCGAGAACGCAGTGTCGCTGATCATGGCGACCGGCGGCTCGACCAACGCGGTGCTGCACTATCTCGCGATCGCGCACGCGGCCGAGGTCGACTGGACGATCGACGACTTCGAGCGCATCCGCAAGCGCGTGCCGGTGATCTGCGACCTGAAGCCGTCGGGCCAGTACGTGGCCACCGACCTGCACCAGGCCGGCGGCATCCCGCAGGTGCTGCGGATCCTGCTCGATGCGGGGCTGCTGCACGGCGACTGCATCACGATCACCGGCCGTACGATCGCCGAGGAGCTGAAGGATGTGCCGGGCGTGCCGCGCGCGGACCAGAAGGTGATCTTCCCGATCGATCGCGCGCTGTACAAGGAAGGGCATCTCGCGATCCTGAAGGGCAACCTCGCGGAAGACGGCGCGGTCGCGAAGATCACCGGCCTGAAGAACCCGGTGATCACGGGCCCGGCGCGCGTGTTCGACGACGAGCAAAGCGCGATGGACGCGATCCTCGGCGACCGGATCCGCGCGGGCGACGTGCTGGTGCTGCGCTATCTCGGCCCGCAGGGCGGCCCCGGCATGCCGGAAATGCTCGCACCGACGTCGGCGATCATCGGCAAGGGGCTCGGCGAATCGGTCGGCTTCATCACCGACGGCCGCTTCTCGGGCGGCACCTGGGGGATGGTGGTCGGGCACGTCGCGCCCGAGGCCTTCGTCGGCGGCACGATCGCGCTCGTGCAGGAAGGCGACTCGATCACGATCGATGCGCACCGGCTGGTGCTGCAGCTGAACGTCGACGACGCCGAGCTCGCGCGCCGGCGCGCTGCATGGAAGCAGCCGGCGCCGCGCTACACGCGCGGCGTGCTCGCCAAGTACGCGGCCCTCGCGCGCCCGGCGAACAAGGGTGCCGTCACCGGCTGACGCGGCACGCGGGTCATGCGACCCCATTGCGGACGGCCGCCGGGAAAACGCGCAAAACGCGCTTTCCCTTTGCTTTTATAATGCGCGGACCGTGAAGCCGGCCGTTCCCGCCGGCGGAGACTCGCATGAAACAGACGATATCGCGTGCGCTGCTCGTGGCGCTGCTGACCGGCAGCGCGGCGGCGGCACACGCCGACCAGGCCGGCGACGGACTCGTGCTCGCGCAGCGCAAGAACTGCATGGCCTGCCATGCGGTCGGCAAGCCGCTGATGGGCCCGTCGTTCCATGACATCGCCGGCAAGTACACCGCACGTGCCGACGCCGTCGATTACCTCGCGCAATCGATCGTGAAAGGCAGCGTCGGGGTGTGGGGCGGCGTGCCGATGCCCGCCAATACGCAGCTGACGAGCGGCGAAGCGCATACGCTCGCGCAATGGGTGCTGTCGCTGCGCTGAACCGGATGACCGGGCGCGTGCACGCGCGCCATGCTTCTCGTTGCGACAGGAGCCGCGCCCGCGGCACCCGCGCACGAAACGCGCCGTGCGCTCAGGCTGAACGTCCGATCCGGCGGCGAGCGATCTCTTCGTCGACCGCGTCGCGAACCCATTCCATCACTTCGGTTTCGAGCGCCAGCGCCACTTCGCGCGTGATCTGGCCGACCAGCCAGGCCGTATGGTCGTGCAGCGCCTCGCGGCAGCGTGCCTCGATGGCCTCGCGTCCTTCCCCGGTCAGATAATTCGTCAGCCGATTGCGCAGACGCTCGGCGATATGTTGCGCGTCCTCTGGCGTCAGCGCGGCGGCCGCATGCGACTCCGGGTGCACTGCGCGAGCCAGATGATCGGTGGCCAGTTCGTCGGCAGCCGGTGCGACCGCGTGAGACGGCATCGCTTCGCCGGCATCGCGCGGCATCGCGGCGGCGCCTGCCTGCTGCCCCTCGTCCTCGGCCAGCGCGGAGCGCAACGGCGCCTGTGCCGCAGCCGACTCCTCGGCGACGACGTGCCCGGCAGCATCGGGTTGCGCCGGCGCATCGCTGTCGCCCGGCAGTTCGACGGCCGTGACGTCCGGCGTCGGCACCGGCTCGACCACCACGAATTCGGGGTCGGTTTCCGCGTGTTCCGGCGCGGCGGCATCGTCGCGCGGCTGCGCATCGGTCGCGGACGAACGCGCCGGCACCGGCTTGCCCGGCACCAGCACGTCGGTCAGCGTCGGGATCGAAGAGGAATCGGCTTGTGTCACGGGGACGCTCCGTCGACGGTTTCGGCTAGCTGCCTTGCTTGTAGTTGTTCAGCGCGTATCCGCGATCGCGGTAGAAGCGATAGCGATCGCGGCCCGCGGCCAGCTCGTCCGGCGCATTGCCGACCACCTCGAGCAGGCGCTCGAAGCGGGCGAACTGCGCGGGCACGGCCGCGCCGAGGTTCAGCAGCACGTGGTGATGCGGCGCCTGGTCAAGATCAGCGGTCAGCACGATCGGCGTGCCGGCCGCGTGCGCGCTGTCGACGCCGCAGTGCGGAATGAAATCGAGCGGCGAGAACGTCCAGAGCCGCTCGTCGAGCGCGCGCAGGCGCGCGGGTTCCGCCAGCACGACGACCGGCTGCCCGGCCAGGTAGGCCTTGCGCAGCAGCCGGCATGCGTACGCGAGCGAATCGCCGACGTTCGAATGGAAATCGATTCGTGTCATTGCCCGCGCACCCGCATCGTCGTGAGACCCGCCATCACTGGCCGGCGCGGTCGATCAGGAACTGCGCGAGCAGCGGCACCGGACGGCCGGTCGCGCCCTTCGCCGCGCCGCCCTTCCACGCCGTGCCGGCGATGTCCAGGTGCGCCCACGGATAGCTGTCGGTGAAGCGCGACAGGAAGCAAGCCGCCGTCACGGCGCCGGCCGGACGTCCGCCGATGTTCGCGATGTCCGCGAAATTCGACTTCAGCTGTTCCTGGTATTCGTCGTCAAGCGGCATGCGCCACGCCGGATCGTTCGCTTCGCGCGAGGCGTCGAGCAGCTCGCCCGCGAGCGCATCGTCCTTCGAGAACAGGCCGCTGTTGTGGGCGCCGAGCGCGATCACGCAAGCGCCCGTCAGCGTCGCCACGTCGATCACGGCTGCCGGCTTGAAGCGTTCCGCATAAGTGAGCGCGTCGCACAGGATCAGGCGGCCCTCGGCGTCGGTGTTGAGCACCTCGATCGTCAGCCCCTTCATGCTGGTGACGATGTCGCCCGGCTTCGTCGCATTGCCGCCCGGCATGTTCTCGCAGGTCGGCACGATCGCGACGACGTTGATCTTCAGGCCCATTTCGGCGACCGCACGCATCGTGCCGAGCACCGAGCCCGCGCCGCACATGTCGTACTTCATCTCGTCCATGCCCTCGCCCGGCTTCAGCGAGATGCCGCCCGTGTCGAACGTGATGCCCTTGCCGACCAGCACGACCGGCGCGGCCTTCGCGGCGGCGCCCTGGTAATGCAGCACGATGAACTGCGGCGGCTCGACCGACGCGCGCGCGACCGACAGGAACGAGCCCATCTTGAGCGCCTGGATCTGCTTCAGGCCGAGCACCTCGACCTTCAGACCCCAATCCTTCGCGATCTTCTTCGCGGTGTTGCCGAGATAGGTCGGCGTGCACACGTTGCCGGGCAGGTTGCCCAGGTCGCGCGTGAGGTCCATCCCGTTCGCCAGCGCGACGGCCTGCTTGGCCGCCAGCTTCGCCGCCTTTTCATCGGCCGGATCGACGCTGAACACGACGCGCTTGAGCGTATGCGACGCCGGTTCCGGCTTGCTCTTCATCTGCGTGAAGCGGTACGTCTCGTTGCGCAGCGCGAGAATCGCCGCACGCACGCCCCAGTCGGAGCCGCGCTCGTCGACCGGCAGTTGCGCGAGCGAGAACGTGACCTGGACGACCTTGGTCGCCAGCAGCGCGCGCCATGCGGCCGTCGCCGCGTCGTTGTAGGCTTTCTGATTGAAAGCATCCTGCTTGCCGAGGCCGACGAGCAGCACGCGCGACGCCCCGATGCCCGAAACCTCGTGCAGGAACAGCGTCTTGCCGCGCTTGCCGTCCATGTCGCCGGCCTTCACCACGCGCGAGATCAGCCCCTTGGTGGCCGTGTCGATGTCGAGCGCCGCGCCCGAGAGAGTCTGCGCCTCGAAGATGCCGAGCACGATGCAGTCCGACTTCCCGGTCAGGAACCCCTTGGCCTCGCCTTTGCTCCAATCACAGCCTTTTATGCTAAAGTCCATCGCGCTTGTCCTCGGATAAAATCTGGGCTAAGGATGAAAGCCGCAATTATCCGCTATTTTTCCCGTGGCGGCGCGAGCGCTCCACCACGCGTGCGCAGCCTCCCGCCCTCTTCTCATCAAGAATGATCTTCGAACGCTCCCTCCAGCGCGAGCTTGCGTATACGGCTGGCGCCGTGTTCATGGTGCTGCTCACGATCATGCTCACGACGATGATGATTCGCATCGTCGGCTACGCCGCGTCCGGCGAAATCGATCCGCGCGACGTGCTCGTGCTGATCGGCCTGACCGTGATCGGCTATCTCGCCGTGATGCTCGTCGTCACGCTGTTCGTGTCGATCCTGTTCGTGCTGACCCGGTGGTACCGGGACTCCGAAATGGTCGTCTGGCTCGCGTCGGGCGTGAGCCTCACGCGCCTGATCAAGCCGATCGGCGTGTTCGCCACGCCGATCGTCCTGCTGATCGCGTTCTTCGCGTTCGTCGGCTGGCCGTGGTCGAACCAGCAGAGCAAGATGATCAAGGCGCGCTTCCAGCAGCGCGACGAGATCTCGCTGCTCGCGCCCGGCCAGTTCCGCGAATCGGCGTCGAACCATCGCGTGTTCTTCATCGAGAAGATGTCGCCGGACCAGAGCAAGGTGCAGAACGTGTTCGTCACGTCGACCGAGAACGGCAAGGTCAACGTCGTGGTCTCGCACACGGGCCACACGGAAACGAAGGACGGCGATCGCTTCGTCGTGCTGGAGGACGGCCGCCGCTACGACGGCACGCCCGGCCAGCCGAACTTCAAGATCATGGAGTTCCAGCGCTACGGCGTGAAGATCACGAGCACGCCGGTCACCAACGTGCCGACTACCAACAGCACGCCGACACCCGACCTGCTGCGCAATCCGACGCGCGACAACCTCGCGGAATTCGCGTGGCGCGCGGGGCTGCCGCTGATCGCCATCAACCTGATGGTGCTCGGCATTCCGCTGTCGTACCAGAACCCGCGCCGCAGCCGCACGATCAACCTCGTGATGGCCGTGCTGATCTACCTCACGTATTCGAACCTGCTGAACGTCGTGCAGGCGCAGATCGAGCAGGGCAAGATGTCGTTCGGCGTCGGTCTCGTCGGCCTGCACCTGGTCGTGGCGGCGATCGTCGCGGTCATCTTCTGGTTGCGCGTGCGCAATCGTCCGCTGTTTACACGCGCGCTGTTCGGCCGCTCGGGAGCATGATCGATGCGGCTCTATGAAAAATACTTCGCGCGGCAGATCTACGTCACGTTCATCTTCATCCTGTTCGCGTTCTCGGGCCTGTTCTTCTTCTTCGACCTGATCAGCGAACTGAACTCGGTCGGGCACGGCAACTACAAGTTCGGCTACGCGGTGCTGCGCGTCGCGCTGCAGACCCCGTCGCGCTTCTACGAGATCATCCCGGTCGCCGCGCTGATCAGCGCGATCTACGTGTTCGCGCAGATGGCCGCGAACTCGGAATTCACGATCTTCCGCGTGTCGGGCCTCGCGACCAACCAGGCGCTGCGCTCGCTGCTGAAGATCGGCATTCCGCTCGTGATCATCACCTACCTGATCGGCGAATTCGTCGGCCCGTACGCCGACCAGCTGTCCGAACGCGTGCGGCTGCAGGCGCTCGGCGCGTCGGTGTCGTCGAACTTCCAGTCGGGCGTGTGGGTGAAGGACACGCTCGCGGCCCGCGAGAACGGCGAGCAGGTCACGCGCTTCGTCAACGTCGGCAGCCTGTCGCCCGATTCGACGATCAGCAACGTGCGCATCTACGAATTCGACTCGAAATTCCAGCTGCAGAACGTGCGGATCGCGGAAACAGGCCGCTACGAACCGCCCGGCCACTGGCTGCTCAAGGGCGTGACGGAAACCGAACTGACGCCGATCAAGCCGATCAGCGGCGAACCGGCCGACGCGCTGAACCCCGTGTACCGATCGCAGCAGGTGACGCTGCCCGAATACCGGTTGCGCTCGGACCTGACGCCGCAGATCCTGTCGGTGCTGCTCGTGTCACCGGAACGGATGTCGCTCATCAACCTGTTCCGCTACATCCAGCACTTGCGCGAAAACCAGCAGGACACGCAGCGCTACGACATCGCGCTGTGGCGCAAGCTGCTCTACCCGTTCGCGGTGTTCGTGATGCTCGTGCTGTCGCTGCCGTTCGCGTACCTGCATACGCGTGCCGGCGTGGTCGGCGTGAAGGTGTTCGGCGGCATCATGCTCGGCATGAGCTTCCAGCTGCTCAACACGCTGTTCTCGCACATCGGCACGCTGAACACGTGGCCCGCGCCGCTGACCGCGGCGACACCGGGCCTGATCTATCTCGCGCTCGGCCTGTTCGCGCTCAAGTGGGTCGACCGGCACTGAGCGCCGTCACGACGGAGGCTTCGACATGAGTTTGCACGGCATCGTCCTGTTCGGCCACGGCGCACGCGATCCGCGCTGGGCCGAGCCGTTCGAGCGGCTCGCCGCGCGGCTGCGCGCGGCCGGCTCCCCTGCCCCGCACGTGTCGCTCGCGTTTCTCGAACTGATGACGCCGTCGCTCGATACGGCCGTTGCCGCGCAGGTCGCGGCCGGCTGCACGCGCATCACCGTGGTGCCCGTGTTCTTCGGCCAGGGCGGCCATGTGCGCCGCGACCTGCCGCAGCTCGTCGACGCGTGCCGCGCCGTGCATCCGGGCATCGAGATCCGCTGCGCGACGGCCGTCGGTGAAGACGACGGCGTGCTCGATGCGATCGCACGCTACTGCATCGACCAGGTCGGCCCCGACGCGTAAGCGAATCGGCGAGCCCAAACAAAAAAGCGCTGGCTTCGGAAGCCAGCGCTTTTTTTACGCCTGCGAACCACGCGCTCGACTCAAGCGGCATCCTGCAGCGCATCACCCTCTTTCACGTGCCGCACGCGTTCGGCGAACGCATCGCCGATCATCAACAGGCTCGGCTCCGTCGGGTCGAGCCACGCCTGTGCGTCGCCCGCCGCCATCTGCGCAAGCGTGAGCGTCAGCGTGCGTTCGCGCGCGGTGCTGCACGCCTCGACGATCGCGACCGGCGTCGCGGGCGCACGTCCCGCGTCGATCAGTTCGCGGGCGATGCCCGGCGCGCTGTCGCGGCCCATGTAGTAGACGATCGAATCGGCGCGCGCGGCCTCGCGAATCTCGTCGCTGCCCGGTGCGCGGCTGTGCGTCGCGAACGCGACGCTGCGCGACACGCCGCGCAACGTCAGCGAGCGCTTCAGCGTCGCCGCGCCTGCCAGCGCCGCGGTGATGCCCGGCACGACCTCGTAATCGATGCCGGCCGCCTCGAGCGCGCGCATTTCCTCTTCGGCGCGCCCGAACAGCATCGGATCGCCGCCCTTCAGGCGCACGACGCACGCATGCTCGCGCGCCGCGTCGACGATTTGCTTGTTGATGAAGTGCTGCGCGGTCGAACGCTGCCCGCAGCGCTTGCCGACCGCGATTTTCCGCGCGTTCGGCGCATAGTCGAGCATCGCCGGCTCGACGAGCGCGTCGTGCAGCACGACGTCGGCTTGCTCGAGCAGCCGCGCGCCACGCACCGTGATGAGGTCCGCCGCGCCCGGCCCTGCTCCGATCAGATACACCTTGCCCATGTTTGTCGCTTCGCTTGTCCTGCTCGTGAACGGCGACCGGCGCGCGCCGCCCGCACGGGCGGCGCTAAACGCCGGTTACGCCGAGAACGCCCGGATCATGCCGGCGGCGACCGTATGATGCGTCGCCTCGTCGATCAGCACGAACGCGCCCGTGCCCGGATGCGCGTCGTACGTGTCGCAGACGATCGGCTTCTGCAGCGTCAGCGCCACGCGGCCGATGTCGTTCATCTTCAGTTCCTGGCGGTCGGTCGCGTGCGACAACGTATGCACATCGAGCACTTCCTTGACCGCACCGATCTTCGCGAACACCGTGCTCGTGGTCTGCTTCAGCAGGTATTTGCGCTGCGGCGACAGCGGCGTCTCGTCGAACCAGCACAGGTCCGCCTCGAGCTTCTTCGCCGGCGCGACCGTCTCGGCGGTCGTAACGAACATGTCGCCGCGCGACACGTCGACGTCCTGTTCGAGGCGAATCGTCACCGTCTGGCCCGCGAATGCGTGCGCAACCGACGCGGTGCCGCCCGGCACCGGCGCGACGATCTCGGCGATCGTCGCGGTGCGGTTCGACGGCAGCACGACGATTTCGTCGCCGACCTTCACCTCGCCCGATTCGATCCGGCCCATGTAGCCGCGGAAATCGTCGGCCGAGCTGCCGTCCTGGCGTGCGACCCACTGCACCGGGAAGCGCAGCGCGTCATGCGCTTGCGTCTCGACCGGCAGCGATTCGAGCACGTCGAGCAGCGGCTCACCCGCGTACCACGGCATGCGCTCGCTCGCACCGACGATGTTGTCGCCCTTCAGCGCCGACACCGGCACGAAACGCACGTCCTTCAGGCCGAGCTGCTTCGCGAGCGCGACGTACGCATCGCGGATCTCGTTGAAGCGTGCTTCGCTGTACTCGACGAGGTCCATCTTGTTGATCGCGACGATTACGTGCTGCAGCGCGAGCAGCTTCACGATCGCGCTGTGGCGCTTCGTTTGCGGCAGCAGTTCCGCGACGCCGTTCTCGACCGTCACGCGCGTTGCATCGACCAGGATGATCGCCGCATGCGCGGTCGATGCGCCCGTCACCATGTTGCGCGTGTACTGCTCGTGGCCCGGCGTGTCGGCGATGATGAACTTGCGCTTCGCGGTCGCGAAGTAGCGGTATGCAACGTCGATCGTGATGCCCTGCTCGCGCTCGGCTTCGAGCCCGTCCGTCAGCAGCGCGAGGTCGATCTCGTCGCCGACCGTGCGCTTGTTCTTCGCGCGCGACAGCGCGGACAGCTGGTCGGACAGCACGGCCTTGCTGTCGTACAGCAGGCGGCCGATCAGCGTGCTCTTGCCGTCGTCGACGCTGCCCGCGGTGATGAAGCGCAACACGCCGAGGTCTTCGGTGTTCTCGATGATGCTCATGATGTGAATGTCCTCGTGTGCTTCAGAAATAACCTTGCTTCTTGCGCTGTTCCATCGCGGCTTCGGATGCCTGATCGTCCATCCGGGTCGCGCCGCGTTCGGTGATCTCGGTCACCGCCGTCTCGGCGATGATCTTCTCGACGTCGTCCGCGTCGCTCTCGACCGGGCACGTGCAGCTGATGTCGCCGACCGTGCGGAAGCGCACCTGCGCGAGTTCGCTCGTCTCGCCGTCACGCATCGGCGTGAGCGGCGTGACTGGCACGAGCAAACCGTTGCGGCGCACGATCTCGCGCTGGTGCGCGTAGTAGATCGACGGCAGTTCGAGATTTTCGCGCGCGATGTACTGCCACACGTCGAGCTCGGTCCAGTTCGAGATCGGGAACACGCGCAGGTGCTCGCCCTTGTGCAGGCGCGCGTTGTACAGGCTCCACAGTTCCGGGCGCTGCGCCTTCGGATCCCACTGGCCGAATTCGTCGCGGAACGAGAAGATCCGCTCCTTCGCGCGCGCCTTCTCTTCGTCGCGGCGCGCGCCGCCGATCAGCGCCGTGTAGCCGTGCTGTTCGATCGTCTCGAGCAGCGTGACGGCCTGCGCGGCGTTGCGCGAATCGGTTTCGCGGCGCAGCACGACCGTGCCGCGCTTGATCGAATCCTCGACGTGGCCGACCACCAGTTCGGCGCCGAGCTCTTGCGCACGGCGGTCGCGGAAGTCGATCACTTCCTCGTAGTTGTGGCCCGTATCGATGTGCACGAGCGGGAACGGCAGCGTCGTCTTGCGGTTCGCGCCGAGGCCGAATGCCTTCAGCGCGAGGTGCAGCACGACGACCGAGTCCTTGCCGCCCGAGAACAACAGCGCCGGCTTGCTGCATTCGGCAACGAGTTCGCGCAGGATGTGGATCGACTCGGCTTCGAGCCAGTCGAGGTGGCCCATGCGGTCGTCGGCGCCGGTGGGCGGGGCAAAGGCGGATTGCTCGAGCGTCGTGCTCATGATTTCAGTCCTTCTCTTCTGGGTTCGTGCCGCCCGCTGTCGCGGGCGGCGCAATATTCGGTTTCTTGTCGGCTTTCAGTGCGCGGCGCCGGCTTCGGCGTTCGCGGGAATCGGCGTGATCGTGATGTGCAGCCCGCATTCCTTCGTGTCGCGCGACTCCCACCACCAGCGGCCCGCCCGGCTGTCCTCGCCGGGGCGGATCGCGCGCGTACACGGCTCGCAGCCGATGCTCGGGTAGCCGCGCGCATGCAGCGGGTTGACCGGCACGTCGAACGCCTTCAGGTACGCCCACACGTCCGCTTCCGTCCAGTCGGCGAGCGGGTTGTACTTCGCGATCCCGCGCGCTTCGTCCTGTTCTTCCTCATGCAGTTCCGCACGCGTGACCGACTGCTCCCGGCGCTGGCCAGTGACCCACGCGCCGACCTCGGCCAGCGCGCGGTTCAGCGGCTCGACCTTGCGGATGTGGCAGCACGACTTGCGCAGCTCGACGCTTTCGTAGAATGCGTTCAGGCCGTGCTCGGCGACGTACTGGTCGACCGCGTCCTGGCGCGGGTGAAACTGCTCGATCTCGTAGCCGTAGCGCTCGCGCACGCGGTCGATCATGCCCAGCGTTTCCGCGTGCAGGCGGCCGGTGTTCAGCGAGAAGATGCCGATCGACACGCCCTTCGACAGGATCGCGTGCGTGAGCAGCATGTCTTCCGCGGCGAGGCTGCTCGCGAACTTCACCTTCTCGTGGCGCGCGCCGATCTGCGCGAGCAGCGCGTCGAGGCGCTCGACCTTCGCGGCGAGTTCCGGCGTCAGTGCGGTCGCGGTGCTCATGCGCTCACCTTGGCGTCGGCCGCGGCATCGCGGCGGCGGAACAGCGGCGCCGGCTCGTCGAACGCGCCCTGGTAACGCTGCGTGAATTCGCCGAACGCGTTCAGCGCGTCGCGGATGTCCTTGTCGGCACGCACCGCGAACGCGTCGAAGCCGCAACGCGACATGTACAGCAGCTGGTCGCGCAGCACGTCGCCGATCGCGCGCAGCTCGCCGGTCCAGCCGTGGCGCTCGCGCAGCAGGCGCGCGATGCTGTAGCCGCGGCCGTCCGCGAAGCGCGGGAAATCGACGGCGATCAGCGAGATCGCACCGAAGTCGGCCACGAGATCGGCCGGCTCGCTGTCCGGCGCGAGCCACACGCCGAGTTCGTCTTTCGTCTTTGCTGCGACGAGCGCCGCGCGCTCGGCCTGCCACAGGGCGAACGGCACCAGCACCTTGCCGGCCGGCAACGCGTCGACCGCGGGCAGCGCACCGTCTTCCGCCGCGCGCACGACCTGCCATGCGTCGTCGATCACTGCGCGGTTCTTGATAATCGAAGCCATCTGCAAATTCCTTCTACCCGGTTGGTTACGCGTTCACTGCCTGGCGCGCCGCATACACGCGCTCCTTGAACGGTGCGATGCCGATGCGGTCGTACGTGTCGATGAAGCGCTCGCCGTCGACGCGCGTCTCGACGAACGTGTCGATCAGCTTCGCGATCACGTCCGGCACTTCCTCCGCGGAGAACGACGGCCCGATCACGCGACCGAGGCGCGCGCCGTTGCGGCCCGTGCCCTGCTCGCCGCCGAGCGACACCTGGTACCACTCGGCGCCGTCCTTGTCGACGCCGAGGATGCCGATGTTGCCCACGTGATGATGACCGCACGAGTTCATGCAACCGGAAATGTTCAGCGACAGATCGCCGAGGTCGTACACGTAGTCCAGATCGTCGAAACGCTGCTGGATCGCCAGCGCGATCGGGATCGACTTCGCGTTCGCCAACGAGCAGAAGTCGCCGCCCGGGCACGCGATGATGTCGGTCAGCAGGCCGACGTTCGGCGTCGCGAAACCGGCCGCCTTCGCCTTTTCCCACACCGCGAACAGGTCGCGCTTCTTCACGTTCGCGAGAATCAGGTTCTGCTCGTGCGACACGCGCAGTTCGCCGAGCGAGTACGCGTCGGCCCAGTCGGCCACCAGGTCCATCTGCGCGTCGGTCGCGTCGCCCGGGGCCACGCGGTGATCCTTCAGCGACAGCGTGACGGCGGCATAGCCCGGCACCTTGTGCGGCGCGACGTTGCGCTCGACCCAGCGCGCGAACGCCTTGTTCTCGAGCAGGTGCTGTTCGAACGACGCGTCGGTGTCGGCGAGCTTCTCGTAGACGGGCGGCAAGAAGTACTGCGACACGCGGTCGACTTCCGCCTGCGTGAGCGTCGACGGGCCGTCCTTCAGGTGCTGCCACTCTTCCTCGACCTGCTGCGCGAACTTCGCGGGCGACAGCGCCTTCACGAGGATCTTGATACGCGCCTTGTACAGGTTGTCACGGCGACCGTAGCGGTTGTACACGCGCAGCACGGCTTCGCAGTAGGTCAGCAGGTGCTGCCACGGCAGGTCTTCCTTGATCACCGCGCCGACGATCGGCGTGCGGCCGAGACCGCCGCCCGCGAGGATGCTCGCGACCACTTCGCCCTGCGCGTTCTTCTTCAGGTACACGCCGAGGTCGTGGATCTGCACGGCCGCGCGGTCGTGCTTCGAGCCGGACACCGCGATCTTGAACTTGCGCGGCAGCCATGCGAATTCGGGATGGAACGTCGACCACTGGCGCAGGATTTCCGACCACGGACGCGGATCGATCTCCTCGTCCTGAGCAACGCCGGCGAACTGGTCGGCCGTGATGTTGCGGATGCAGTTGCCCGACGTCTGGATCGCGTGCATCTGCACCGACGCGAGCTTCGCGAGGATTTCGGGCGTTTCCTCGAGCTGGACCCAGTTGAACTGGATGTTCGAGCGCGTCGAGAAGTGGCCGTAGCCGCGGTCGTGTTCGCGGGCGATGCGCGCCAGCATGCGGAGCTGCTCGCTGCGCAGGTTGCCGTACGGAATCGCGATGCGGTGCATGTACGCGTGGCGCTGCATGTACAGGCCATTCTGCAGGCGCAGCGGACGGAACTCGTCTTCGCTCAACTCGCCCGACAGGCGGCGGCGCACCTGATCGCGGTACTGCGCGACTCGCTCGTCGACGATCGTCTGGTCGTACTGGTCGTACTGATACATTCGGGGACCCCAGGGTTTTCGTGGTGACCGCGCGACGTCCTAGCCACGTCGCGCCCGAATCTCCGTTCCGCCGCCACCGCCGGCCTTCCGCGGCCCGGCTGGATTGCTAATGACGAAAACAGATATCCATATTTGAAAAACTCCGGTGAATCGTAATAAACTCGCCTTATATTTCAAACGACTAAAAAATTCTGTTGATATGCGGAAGGGTTATAAATGAACCTGCACCAATTTCGCTTCGTGCGCGAAGCCGTCCGGCAGAATTTCAACCTCACCGAGGCCGCCAAGGCGCTCTACACGTCGCAACCGGGGGTGTCGAAGGCGATCATCGAGCTCGAGGACGAGCTCGGCGTGGAGATCTTCACGCGGCACGGCAAGCGCGTGCGCTCGCTCACCGAGCCGGGCAGGATCATCCTCGCGTCGGTCGAGCGGATCCTGCAGGAAGTTGAAAGCCTGAAAAGGGTCGGAAAAGACTATGCGGCGCAAGATCAGGGCAACCTGACGATCGCCGCCACCCACACGCAGGCCCGCTATTCGCTGCCGGCCGCGATCGCCGAATTCAAGAAGCGCTTCCCGAAGGTGCACCTGTCGATCCTGCAAGGCAGCCCGACGCAGGTCGCCGAGATGGTGATCCACGACCAGGCCGATCTCGCGATCGCGACCGAGGCGATCGCCGACTACAAGGAACTCGTGTCGCTGCCCTGCTTCCAGTGGCATCACGCGGCCGTGGTCCCGGCCGACCACCCGCTGCTCGAACGCAAGCCGGTCACGCTGGACGATCTCGCGCAATACCCGCTGATCACATACGACGACGCGTTCGCCGGCCGCAAGAAGATCAACCATGCGTTCGCGCTGCGCGGGCTGTCGCCGGACATCGTGCTGGAGGCGATCGACGCCGACGTGATCAAGACCTACGTCGAGCTCGGTCTCGGCGTCGGGATCATGGCCGACATCGCGTTCAACCCGGAGCGCGACCGCAACCTGCGGCTGATTCCGGTCGGCCACCTGTTCGGCAGCAACGTGACGCGCGTCGCGCTCAAGCAAGGTGCCTACCTGCGCAGCTATGTGTATACGCTCGTGGAGCTGCTGTCGCCGACGCTGAACCGCAAGCTGATCGAACAGGCGCTCAAGGGCGAATCCGAATCGTACGAGCTTTGAAGGACAGGTATAAACACAGGGGCGCACATTGCGCCCCTTTTTATCGCCCGACGGAGATTCCCGCATGACGCTTCCCGCCCTGTTGCGCCGCGCCGCCGGCGCCGCCCTCGTGCTCGCCTGCGCGGCCGCGCATGCCGATCTGAAGGTCGGCGTCGACCTGTCGTCGACCGGCCCGGCCGCCGCGATCGGCATCACCAGCAAGAACGCGATGCTGATGTGGCCGAAGACGATCGCCGGGCAGCCGCTGCAGGTGACGGTGCTCGACGACGCGTCCGACCCGGGCGCCGCCGTGCGCAACATCCGCAAGCTGGTCGACGAGGATCACGTCGACGTCGTGGTCGGGCCGAACATCACGCCGGCCGCGCTCGCGGCGCTCGACGCGGTGGCGGCCGCGCAGACGCCGATGATCACGCTGGTCGGCTCCGGCGCGATCGTCGAGCCGCAGGAAGGCGCGCGAACCTGGGCATTCAAGATGGCGCAGAGCGACAGCGCGATGGCCGACGTGATGACACGCTACATGGCCAACCACGGCGTGAAGACGGTCGGCTTCATCGGCTTCGCGGACAGCTACGGCGACAGCTGGCTGAATGAATTCACACGCTTCGCGGAAGTCCGCAAGATCCGCGTGATCGCGACGGAGCGCTTCAATCGCACCGACGCCAGCGTCACCGGCCAGGCGCTGAAGCTGATCGCGGCGAAGCCGGACGCGATCCTGATCGCGGGCTCGGGCACGCCGGCCGTGCTGCCGCAGCGCACGCTGATCGAGCGCGGCTACAAGGGCGCGATCTACCAGACGCACGGGATCGCGACGCCCGAATTCATCAAGCTCGGCGGCAAGGACGTCGACGGGACGCTGTTCCCGACCCAGCCGGTCGTCGTCGCGCGCACGCTGCCCGCCGACCATCCGGCCCGCAAGGCCGCGCTCGCGTTCGTCGATGCGTACGAAGCGAAATACGGCGCCGGCACCGTCACGCAGTTCGCGGGCGACGCGGCGGGTGTGTATCCGCGCCTCGCCGACGCGGTCGGCCGCGCGCTCAAGGCCGCGCAGCCCGGCACGCCGGCCTTCCGCGCGGCGCTGCGGCGCGAGCTCGAGCGTGCGCACGAGCTCGTCGTGCCGAACGGCGTCGTCAACACCAGCGACAAGGATCACGTGGGGCTCGATCAACGCGCGAGCGTGATGGGGATCGTGAAGCACGGCCAGTTCGTCTATCTGAGCCAGTAACGCAAGGACGATCGCCGGACAGCTTGCCCGGTGCCCCGTTTTCCGCCATAATCCGCGTTTCGCCGCGCACAATCGCATGCGCGGCCAGGATCAAAGCCCAGGTGGTGAAATTGGTAGACGCAGGGGACTCAAAATCCCCCGCCGCAAGGCGTGCCGGTTCGATTCCGGCCCTGGGCACCAGTTGCTAGTCCGACGTAGTTCGGCAAAGTCCACAAACCCGCGACAGCGCAAGGCTTCGCGGGTTTTTTCATTCCGGCGTAGTCTGGCGTGGTCCATGGACATCCGGGGGCAAGTGGGGGCAATATTGGGGGCAACCAGCCCAACAATGCCTTACCCGTCAGGAGTTGCCCCCGTGCCACTAACCGATACAGCCATACGGAACGCCAAGCCCGCCGACAAGCCCGTGCGCCTGTTCGACGGAGGCGGCCTCTATCTTGAAATCGCCCCGAGCGGGGGCAAGTGGTGGCGGCTCAAATACCGGTTTGGGGGCAAGGAAAAGCGCTACTCGCTCGGCGTCTACCCTGACGTTCCATTGGCGACCGCACGGAAGAAGCGCGACGAAGCCCGTGAAAGGCTCGCTGCCGGCATCGATCCGGGCGAAGCGAAGAAAGCCGAAAAAAGGGCCAGCCTGCTCGCGGCCGCCCATTCGTTTGAGGTTGTCGCCCGTGGCTGGATGGACGAGCGCAAGACGACTGTTGAGCCAGCGCAGCATGACAAGACGCTCGCCCGCATGGAAAACGATGTATTTCCGTGGCTCGGCAAGCGCCCTATCGCTGAAATCGACGCCCCGGAAATTCTTACCGTCTTGAAGCGCGTCGACGGGCGCGGCGCGCGTTTTACCGCCCACCGCATCCGCAGCGAGATAAGCCGCGTGTTCCGCTACGGCATCAAAGAGGGGCACTGCAAGGCTGATCCGGCCCGCGATCTGGTAGACGCAATCCCGCCCGCACAGACAACACACTTTGCCTCGATCACTGAGCCTGAGAAAGTGGGTGAGATGCTTCGGGCGTTCGACGGCTTCACGGGCACCTTCCCGGTTCTCTGCGCGCTCAAGCTGGCCCCGATGCTGTTCGTGAGGCCTGGTGAGTTGCGAAAGGCAGAATGGTCACAATTCGACCTCGACAAGGGCGAGTGGCGCTATTTCGTCAACAAAACGAAAACGGATCATCTTGTGCCGCTGGCTACGCAAGCGGTTGCGATTTTGCGCGAACTTCACGCGCTGACTGGCGGAGGCGTCTACGTGTTCCCCGGGGCTCGCGACCGAAATCGGCCGATGAGCGAGGCCGCAATCAATGCAGCCCTTCGTCGGCTTGGTTACGACACTCGCACCGAGATTACCGGCCACGGCTTCCGTGCGATGGCCCGGACGATCCTGCATGAGGAGTTGGAGGAAAAGCCCGAGGTGATCGAGCATCAACTAGCGCATACCGTGCCCGACGCCCTTGGGCGGGCGTACAACCGAACGAAATTCATCAAGGCACGCCGTTCGATGATGCAGCAATGGGCGGACTACCTCGACCAACTGAAGGCCGGCACCAACACCACAGCACTCCCCGCGCCCATCAAAAATAAGTAGATTCTGTCTTGTTTGTTAAAATTTCAATCACTTCTTCCGACATAGGACCATAAGTCAGCATATTTCACTGAAATATACGAAAAATAGAAATTATGTTGCCGGAAATCACTTAATAGTCGGATCGGACGATGGATGGCCCGCGATCGTCCGCGGCAGACTCCGCAGACCATTTAGACAAGCCGGACTACGACGGATGAAGTCGGACCTTGGCTTTCTAGAGGGAAGGTGCCGAGGGAAGCGTTGGAGCGCGACCCTTGGCGATTGGCTGTGTGAGAACTGCCGGTTCCCGGAGGGAACAGCGAGCCCGCCACTGGAAATGGTGAACTCGCTGCACGCATCTTAGGGCTGACGCCCTAAGCGGTAAATGATGATGTTGTTCTATTACTAAAAATCATCGACTTACATGCGATCATAGGGCTGTACATTCGTACAGCATCACCCCGGAGGCCGGCCATTTTGGAATAGAGAATGGCTAACAGGGTCCTGAGAATCATTGACGTCATCGAGGCGGTTGGCGTCAAGAAGTCGACCATCTACCAGTGGGTTAAAGACGGGAAATTCCCCGTGCCGCTTCGACTCGGCACGCGCTCGGTCGGCTGGCGACAGTCGGACGTTGAATCGTGGCTGTCGGCGTGCGAGCAAGACCGGTCGGCCTCCAATGCGGAGGCCGCATAAGATGAATGGCACAAAAAAAATGGCCAGCGCGAACGCCAGCCAAGTAAGCAACCTCATCAAGTGCGGCGATGTTAACACCGGCTCTAGTATTGGTTGCGCACATCGCGGAACTTGCTTTCTCGATCTGCGCCGCTCCGACACCGAACGTCTGCGTGTCACGGTCGGGGAATATCGCGGCCGGACGCTGATCGACCTCCGCCTCTGGTTCGTCGTGGATGGCGGCGCGTGGAAGCCCGGCCGTGCTGGCGTATCGCTGCGCCCGGAACAGGCTGGCGAGGTGATGCAGGCGTTGCGGCTCGCTGCGCTGGCCGCCGATCCGAAGGGGGCGAACTGATGCACGCACGCTACAATCTCACATTGACGACTAGCCCCAATAGAGCTACATTTTCATCCCTAGGGAAACGCAGTTGCGAGTCCCGTTTATCCCGTAAGGACGAAACCATGAAGCTCACGTTACCCGCGTGCCGCGCGGCTACCCATGCCCATCAAATACACACCTCCTTCGCCGGACGACCTTTCGGCACTCAAGAACTCGCTGGGGAAGACCGGCAAGCAAATGGCCGAACTGGCTTGGCTAGCTGGGGACCAGCACTGGCGGAAGTACACCAATCCGAATCCCGACACCCGGCGGCAGATGAGCGCGCAAATGCTCTTCACGATGGCTGCCCTGCTGGAATTGGACGAAGCAACGGTGAATCGCATCCTTGCTCGCATGCGCTCAATCGGCGCAACGATCGAACTCGACAAGCCGTAACCCGCGCGGGCCTCGTGCCCGCACGTCTCCCGGAAAACGTCCCTACGCTCGTCAATCGTGCGCTCAGCGACGCTGCGCTTGCACCCACCTATATCGACGCCCTCGACGTGCTGGCGGACGCCTTGCTCGCGCTCGCCGCGCTGGCCCGTCCGCTGGAGGTGCGCCATGCGTAACTCGACTCACGACGCAATTTCCACCAAGGCCGGCCAGCTCAAGGCGATGTTGGACGTGATCGCCATAGCGAACGAATACGCCTGCGACGAGCTGGACTCAATCACTAGAAGTAATTTCTCGTGGGTGATGGTTGACCTCGTGGAAGGCATTCAAGCCGCGCTCGATGCCGACGTGGAAGTTGAAGCCCGCTGCAACGGCGAATGTCGGCGTATTCAAGGTGCTGAGTTCTCCTCACGAGGTGCTGTATGACTGTACAGACCGAAGAGGACCGCATCCGCGCCGCGTTGAGTCACGTCCCGGCGGATTCCCGCGATACGTGGGTACAGATGGGCATGGCAGTAAAGGCCGAGCTTGGCGAAGCAGGCTTCGACCTCTGGGACGCATGGTCGGGCGGCGCGGACAGCTACAGCGAGCGTGACTCCGCGACCGTCTGGCGATCGTTCAAGGCTGGCGGCATTACTATCGCGACTCTGTTCAAAGAGGCAATCAGTCACGGCTACCGCGAAAGCGAGCCATTGAAGTCGATCGACGCCGACGAAATCGCGCGACGCAAGAGCCAGCGCGAGCACGAAGCGCGGGCGGCCGCTGCGCGTCACGAACGCACGCAGGCAGAGGCAGCAGAGAAGGCCATCGACCTGTGGGAGAAAGCTGGCGCGGTCCGTGCCGACCATCCCTATGTGCGCGCCAAGAACATCAAGCCATACGGTGCGAAGCAACTGCGTGAACAGCTTGTCCTGAAGGTGCAAGATATTGGCGGCGCGCACCATTCGGCGCAGTACATCCAGCCGGACGGCTCCAAGGCGTTCCAGACCGGTGGACGTATCAGCGGTTGCTTTGTCGCCGTGACTGGCGGCGCGAAGCCCGGTAACGACACTCCCCTGCTCGTGTGCGAGGGATTCGCAACTGCCTGCTCGTTGCACGAGGCTACCGGCTATCCGGTAGCGGCTGCGATGAACGCAGGGAACTTGATGGCCGTGGCGAAGGCATGGCGGGCAAAGTATCCGCGCCTGCGTATCGTGATCTGCGCGGATGACGACACGGCGACCGCTGGCAATCCGGGTATGGCGAAGGCAAGGGAGGCGGCGCGCGTCATCGACGCACAGATAGCTGTTCCCGACTTCGGCACCGACCGCCCGGAGACAACAACGGACTTCAACGACCTGCACGCGCTCAGCGGATTGGAGGCGGTGCGGGCATGCGTGGATGCCGCTACCGCGCCCGGCTGCGTCGGCATTCCCGGCGCGTCGACCAAAGCGCGCCAATCCGTCGTGCTTACGTCGTTCGCGAACATCAAGCCCGAAGCCATTCGCTGGCTTTGGCCGGACTGGCTCCCGGAAGGGAAGTTGACGCTTCTCGCAGGCTCGCCGGGAACCGGTAAGACCACGCTCGCACTCGCCCTGTCTGCCGCCGTCTCGCGCGGCGGTAAGTGGCCGGATGGAACGATCTGCCAAACCCCCGGCAACGTGCTGATCTGGTCAGGCGAAGACGACGCCAGCGATACGCTCGCACCGCGACTGCTGTATGCCGGCGCGGATATGAGCCGGGTTTATCAGGTCGGCGGCCGCGTCGACGAAAGCGGCGAAATCATGCCGTTCGATCCGGCCCACGACATTCCTCTGCTGGCCGAGCGACTGGCAGAAATCGGCGGCGCGAGCCTGCTGATTCTCGATCCGATTGTTGCTGCGGTTTCCGGGGACGCGCATCGCGTTAATGATGTACGCCGAAATCTGCAATCGCTTGTCGACATGGCGAGCGCGTACCGATGCGCGGTGCTTGGTATCAGCCACTTTGCTAAGGGCACCAAGGGCAGTTCGCCCGCCGAGCGTGTCATCGGGTCGCAAGCATTCGTTGCTCTGGCTCGTATGGTGCTTGTCGCAGGCAAAGACGAGACAGCCGAGCGCCGTATCCTCGCGCGTGCGAAATCCAACATCGCACCGGACGAAGGCGGCGTTTCCTACACGCTTGAGCAAGGCGAGATCGAAGGCATCCCAAGCAGCCGCGTTGTATGGGGTGAACTGATCGACGGATCGGCTCGCGACATTCTTGGTGACGTTGAGCGGGATGACGAGGAACGAACTGGCCTAGATGACGCGTGCGAGTTTCTAGCCGGCCTGCTGTCGGATGGGCCGGTTCGAACGAAGGTACTGAAAGCCGACGCAGACGGAGCCGGGTACCACTGGAAGATGATGCAGCGAGCCGGGTCGAAACTCGGCGTTGAGAAACGCAAGATCGGAATGAAGGAAGGATGGGAGTGGGCGCTTGCGAAGGAGACAGCCCCCGAAGAAGACACGAAGAATCCCACTCTCTGTACCGTGTCCCCTTCGGGAATTCATGTCCCCTTCGGCTCTGGCAAGGGTTTGCGGGCGGTAGATTTTGGCGATTTTCCCGAAGGGGACATTGCCAAGGGAGTGTCGCCTTCGGGGGATTCTTCGAATTCTGACATCGGGGGTGACGTATGACGCCCCTCGAAATCTGGATCGAGTGCCGGCGCAGCGGGATCAAGCTGATTGTCGACGGCGACCGGTTTACGTGGCGCGGGCCGAAGGATGCTGCTGATCGACTGTTGCCCGCCATGCGTGCGAATCGGATCGCGTTGCGCGA
This sequence comes from Burkholderia sp. BCC1640, assembly GCF_902833125.1. Taxonomy (NCBI): domain Bacteria; kingdom Pseudomonadati; phylum Pseudomonadota; class Betaproteobacteria; order Burkholderiales; family Burkholderiaceae; genus Burkholderia; species Burkholderia sp. BCC1640. The sequence goes on from NZ_CADFEF010000005.1 coordinate 163,290, forward strand.
GTGCGCGCGTGAACTGAACGGCCTGCCGCTGGAAGATGGCCCGTTCCTCCCCTGGGGCCCGTATATGACGCCCGAACTGGTCAGGCAATGGCAGCGCGAGCTATACGACGCCGTTACGGAACTGGCACGGCTAGAACGCTGGCCGCATCGCGACTATGACCACGTGGTGTCGTGTATCGAGCGGCAGCCGCTATCGACGCTGCGCCCCGACCTAACCCATTTCACTGAACGGCTCGCGGCGGCGCGGGCCAGCATCAAAACGGAGAAGAAGAATGAACAGCACTGACAAGGCGGTTGGCGACTACCAAGGGGCCGTGAAGCGCCTGTTTCAAGCCGCATTCGATCAATTGCGCGTCGAGGACCCGGAATACTACGCCTCATGCTCGCTCGTGCTGGCGTCCGGCGGCATGGTCGAGCTTCGCAGTTGTGCAATGGCTGGCGGCGTGTTGGAGACGGCTATCAGCGTCGTGGATGCGGCGGGCGAGAAGTCGGAAGTGTGCAGGATTGAGACGGGAGCGACCACACACTGAGGACTACGTAAAATATTAGCACTTTGACAAACAGGACCATTTGTGCATGGGCCTGCTTGTCAAGCAAATCAAATTCACTGTACGAGGAATCACATGCAATCGACTCAAGTTCAACGCAGCATCAAAACTGTTCACGCGGCACTGGCTGGCATCAACCCGCGCGGCATCCGGTCGGTGCGCGCCGAAGTGTCGCCGGGTGAAGTCAAAGCAATGCTCGATACGATTGGCCCCGCTTTCGCTTCGTTCAGGGAAAGTGTCAAGGCCGACATTGAAGAACTGCGCGGCGGCATGGACAAGATGGCGATCAAGATGGCAGGACGCGAAATGATCGGCGGCGCGGGTGATTCCGCTGCACAACAGGAGCAACAACCGGTTCACGCATCGACCGGCTACCGTGGCTCGCAGATCGGCGCGTTCTATCGCAATCGCGCTCAAGCGTCGGCGGCGGGCGCGTTCAATCCACGGGCCAATTTCGGTATCGCTGACTTCATTCGCGGCGCTGCTGGTATGGCGGGCACGAGCGATGGCGTGCGCGCGGCCCTGTCCGAAGGCGTGGGTAAGGACGGCGGCTATGCAGTGCCGGACGTTGTGATGCCTAGGATTCTGGATGCGATGGTAAGCAGTTCGGCGCTGCTCGCGGCGGGCGCAAGCATTCTCCCGCTGGATGCCGCCAAGAGCGTGAGCATTGCCGCCGTGGACGAGTTGCCGGAACCGGCATGGCGTAACGAGAATGACCCGGTTGCAATCGGTGGCCCGGCGTTCCGCGCAGTGACGGCCACGCCGCGCAGCATCGCAATCGCGGTGCCGATCAGTCGCGAGTTGCTGGCCGATGCCGTTGATATGAACCGCGCCGTGACGCTCGCTCTCGCAATGGCGTTCGCGAAGGCATTCGACCGCGCCGCGCTCGTGGGCTCCGGCAAGGTTCCCGAGCCGCTGGGCCTGTACGGCATGGATAGCGTGAAGAAAATCCAGCAGATCGGCGCGAAGTTCAGCTATGCCGACATGCTGGCCGCGTATCAAGCGCAAACGGAGGCCGACGCGCCCGCGCCTACGTCCATCATCATGGCCCCGCGCACGTTGGTCGGCCTCGCCGGTCTGGTGGATTCGACCGGCCAACCGCTCAACGCTCCGGCGCTGCTGGATGGCGTGGCGCGCCGCACGAGCGTTGGCATTCCGACCAACTTGGGCGATGGCGCGAACAAGTCATTGGCGTTTATCGGCAATTTCAACACGGTGCAATTCGTGCTGCGCGAAAACTTCAACGTTCGCCTGTTGCAAGAAACGGCAAGCTCGAACGGTCAACTCGTGTTCCTGTGCCATGCACGTTTCGACGTGGTTGCGCAGTACCCGGACGCGATCACCGTGATTGAGGGCGTTACGAGCTAAGGCGCACCGGCGGCGCGCTGGCCGCCGGTGATGCACCCGCGCGGCGGCGCGGATTCAAACGGGGCCGGGGGGTGTCAAAACTTCCGGCCCCTTTTTCGTCTAGACCGACCGCTCCCGCATGCGCAGAAAATTTCCCCCTTTTTATAGGAATTCAGCAAATGGCAGGTGTCAAAGGCCGCTCCGGCGGGCCGCGAGCCAATAGCGGCGGGGCTCGGCCAGGCGCGGGGCGACCCAAAAAAGTTCAGCCGCCCCCTACTCCGCTAGAGGGGCGTGACATGCTCCAGCTACTCCAAGATATCGCGCTCGGCCGCGTAGAAGCTACAGCGCTTCAGGTGCGCGCAGCAATCGCGGCGGTGCAGTACACACACGCAAAGAAGGGCGAGCAGGGCAAGAAGGAACAGCAGGCCGACGCGGCGAAGGTAGCAGCGTCGAAGTTCGGCGCACCGCCGCCGCCAAAGCTGGCGGCGGCGGGAGGTAAGCGCGTATGACGCCGAAGCGACCGACCGCCTGCAACGCATGGCAGGAAATCCCGAAGACCGACGACCCGCGCGAGTTTCTGGCGTTGGTAATGGCCCACCCCGGCATTGCAATGGAGGATCGCATCGAGGCCGCGAAAGCCCTGATGCCCTACTATCACGAGCCACTGTCCAGCGAAGACGACAGGCACGAACTCTGACCGCACATACTGTCGACGCGCACCATATTCACTCACACGAAGAGCCTGCCGGAGCGATCCAAGCGGGCTCTTTTACTTTGTTAGTGCGTCGCTTTGGTGATGGATCTCACTTTCGGCAGGTATGTCACCACCGTATGCGATTGATCGTCCCCATTTTGAACAACCGTCGTAACGTTGTTGCCGGAGCCGCTGAGCTTTCCGCCGCTCAAATCCAGCGATACCTCGAAGCTCCCACCGTCAGCGTATTGACCGCGGACAATCCGCGTACTCCCCTCAACGGTGAGCGAGAGCGCGGTAACTTCAAGAAGGTTGACGCGGATATCAGTAACCGGAAGTGCAGGATCAAAGTTTACCGGCTTGTCCGAGCTGATAGTAGTCGTGCCGTCTTTGTCGACGGATACCTGCTTTTCACCATCGCCCCGAAACGTATATTCACCCATTTACCACCTCTATAGATTGGATCGGTAAGCATTACGTAAACCGGCCCATTCGGCAAGCATGGCGCCGTGGCAACGGAGCCGGTATGAGGTCAGCTAAACCCTCCCCCTTCGTACGGAGCATGCGCTCACGTCACAAAAGCCCGAGCCATCCATTCGGGTGACACCTCTTCAACACACGTGTAACGAGCAAACTCTATAATTTGCCATCCACCAACGAAGGTAGACCATGAAAATGACGAATGCTGAAAAACTGATGACCTTTATGCTCGCTGAGATTCTGGAGGGCCTCAAAACCAAGGGCGAAATTGATCCCAAGTTCGTGAAGGAAGCAATTTTCCACGATCATCTTTGGGGTTTGGAGTGGAAGTACCAAGGTATTTTTGGCGATTCCGTTGAACCAACGCCGGAGCCGGTCAAATTTGTTATAGATGTGTTGGACATGTGGTCGTTTATCGAACGCGGGTACAAGGGGTTGTCCGCTGGCGATAAGGCGCGCGTCGATGCGGAAGTTCCGTACGGCATTAGCAGCTTTGAAGGCTTCGACGGAAATAACGAGACCGAATATATGTCGATCGCCCGTTTTTTCGTGGAAGAACTGGACCGCTTCACCGAGTTCAAGGGCAGAGAATTCAATTCGCACATGCCTAGCATCGCTCGCTATCGTGCAATGTTGGCAGTCTTCGAACCGATTCGCAAAAATCTCCGAGAACCGCGTCATTTGAACGCCGACGAACTTATCAAGATCGGGAAGCGTTGACGCAAAACGATATGGGGGCAACTATGGGGGCAACTCTATAGCGCCCCCCCGAGCGACTCCCTTACACAACGGGCCTTACATAGAATTATTTCATTCCGGCCCTGGCACCAGTATTTCGCAGCGTCATGCGCTGCACCCTGTCGAAACCCGCGCAAGCTCGCCGCTTCGCGGGTTTTTTGTTTTTGCCGCGCGTTTTTCCCGCGCGCATCGCACACCGCAACGCGCACCCTCCGCCGGCGGTCCAAGCATCAGGACACGCAAGCACGGAGGCCGCTCATGTCCACGCGCGTCTTCTTTTCGAGCCGGTTTGGCCGCGGCATGCTCGTCGCGCTGCTGTCGATCATGCTGGGCGGATGCGATCTGCTCCGCGAGCCGCCCGTGCCCGACTGGCCTGGGCCGCATGCACCCTACCCGTTCCCGGACAACATTCCGCACCGCACCGAGTGACCGGCACGACCGACCTCGCCCCAAGGCGCGCGCCGCGCGTTCAGCCCTGCTCGCAGAACCGCAGGATCGCGTCCGCGACGGCCGCCGGCGCCTCGCGCTGCGGAAAGTGCCCGACGCCATCGAGCACGGTGCGCTCATAGCGGCCGGTGAAGAATCGCTCGCGCCCGGCCGAAGTCTCCGGCCCGTTGCAGGTATCCGCGCCGCCGTGCAGCACCAGCGTCGGCACCGACAGCACGGGCGCGGGCGTCAGTTGCGCTTCGTCTTCCGCATAGGCGGCCCCGCCGTCGACGAATCCCCAGCGATAACGGTACGAATGCAGCACCACGTCGATCCAGTCCGGCCCGTCGAAGGCAGTCGCCGCCGCGTCGAAGTCGCGCGCGTCGTACCAGCCAGCCGGCGACCACGTGTCCCACATCAGGCGCGCGAACGCACGGCGATCGTCGCGCAGCGCCTGCTCGCCGCGCGGTGTCGCCATGAACCAGTGGTACCAGTAGTTGCGCGCCTGCGGCAGCGACAGCGGCTGGGCCGGGTCGTTCGTGCCGTACCCCACCGACAGCATCACCAGATGCGAGGCCGCGCCGTCGCGCAATCCGCACGCGTTCGCAACCGCGCGGGCACCCCAGTCGTGCCCGACCAGGACCGGCCGTTCGATGCCGAGCACGTCGATGAATTCGAGCAGGTCGCGGGCAAGCGCCGCGAGCTGGCCGCTGCGCGGCGTCGCGGGATCGCGAAAGCGGGTCGGCGCGAAGCCGCGCAGCGCGGGTGCGAGCACGCGGTAGCCGTGCGCGGCCAGCGTTTCGGCCACGGCTTCCCAGCCGACCGGGCTGTCCGGCCAGCCATGCAGCAGCACGGCCACGCGTTCGCCGCGCGGATTCCATTCGAGATAGGCAAGTTCGAGCGACGCGGTCGTCGCATATCGATAAGCGGTCATGTGCACTCCAGTGAGTAAGCCTGAACAGCCCATGGTAGACCCGCCTTTCATCACGATTCGCGGCGTATCATCATTCATTCTTCGAATATTGCGTTGAATTACCCATGGAACCGCTGACCGATCCCGCGTCGACCGCGCTCGACATCGCGCTGTTGCGCACCTTCCTCGAAGTCGTCGACAGCCGCGGCTTCGCCCCGGCCGCGGAACGCCTGGCACTGACGCCGTCCGCGGTCAGCGGCCACATCAAGCGGCTCGAGCAGGCGGCCGGCACGGTGCTGCTCGCGCGCACCACGCGCCGCATCGCGCTCACGCCGGCCGGCGATACGCTGTACGCGTACGCGCGCAACATCGTCGACATGGAGCGCGAAGTGCGCGCCCGGCTGCGCGGCGCGTCGGCGTATGGCCGGCTGCGCGTGGGCGCGTCGGAAGACTTCGCGGGAACGTGGCTGCCGCAGGTGTTGCGCACGTTCCGCGACAGCCATCCGCGCACGTCGATCGAACTGAAGGTCGGCATCACCGCGGCGCTGCTGCGCGAGCAGACGCTGGGCCGGCTCGACGTCGTGTTCGGCAAGCAATGCCGGCAGGTCGACGCGCCGGGCGAACTGCTGTGGGAAGAGCCGCTGGTATGGGCGTTCGCGTCGGATACGCCGCTCGAGGCCGAAAGCGACGTGCCGCTCGCGCTGTTTCCGGAGCCATGCGTGTACCGGGAAGCTGCGGTATCCGCGCTCGCGGCCGCACTGAGGCGCTTTCGCGTGCAGTTCGAAAGCGCGAGCATGGCCGGCTGCGTGTCGGCCGCGCTCGCCGGCTTCGCGGTCACGGCGCTCGCGCGCAGCCAATTGCGCGACGGCCTGCGCGCATGCGGGCCGCGCGATGGCCTGCCGACGTTGCCGGCCGCACGCTTTTACGCGTTCGCCTCGAAGCCCGGCGGTGCCGGCGCCGCGCTGATCGACGCGGTGCGGGCCACCGGGCGCACGCGGCAGTTCTCGGCACACGCCGACTGAATGCGCGCGCCGGCCGCGATACAAGTCGCAGGCCGCCGCCCCCTTGGTCGCGGCCGGCGCGGGCGGGCGCGGCGCCCTTTTTCAGTCGCCGGTCGCTGCCGCGCCCGTGTCGTTCAGCGCATCCGCCATCAACTCCGCGAACCATTCGACGAACGCATTGAGCCGCCTCGACCGATGCCGGCGATGCGGATAGACGGCCGATACGTCCATCGGCGCGGCCCGATGGCCGGGCATCACCTCGACCAGCGCCCCGCTGTCGAGCAGATGCACGACGTCGAAGCGCGGAATCTGGATCAGCCCCATCCCGGCGATGCAGCTCGCGATATAGGTCTCGGCGTTGTTGACGATCACGCGGCTCGGCAGCGCCAGTGTGCGGTGCTCGCCGTCCGCGCAGTATTCCCAGCCGAGCTCGCGGCCGGTCGTCGGCGACGCATAGCCGATCGCCCAGTGCCCGTGCGCGAGCGCATCGGGGTGCTCGGGCACGCCGCATTCGCGCAGGTAGTCGGGGCTCGCGCAGTTGATCAGCGCGAACTGGCCGAGGGGCCGTACCACGAGGCTGCTGTCCGCGAGCCGCCCGACCCGGATCGCGCAGTCGACGCCCTCCTGCACGAGATCGATCGAGCGGTCCGTCGAGCCGAGCGACAGTTGCAGCTTCGGGTAGCGGCGAAACAGCGACGGCAGCGCGGGCGCGATCACGCGGCGCGCGATCCGGCTCGGCGCATCGACGTTCAGCCGCCCGATCACGTCGCGATCGCGGCGCCGGAACAGCCGGTCGAGCTCGTCGGCTTCCGCGAGCAGGCGCCGGCCACGCTCCAGCAGCAGCGCGCCGTCGGCCGTCAGCTGCACCTGCCGCGTCGTACGGTGCAACAGGCGCGTGCCGAGCGCGGTCTCGAGTTGCTGGACGGCGGCCGACACCGTCGCGCGCGGCACGTCGAGCGCATGCGCGGCCTTGATGAAGCTGCCCATCTCGGCAACCTGAAGGAAGATCCTGACCTGGTCCAGCTTGTCCATCGGCGGGCGGAAAACGTGGGTTCGGACGACCGTCACCGGCAAGCGCCGCGCGTCGCGGCCGATCCCGGCGGCACAGAAGAAACGGGCGCGCGGTCTTGTGCCCGCGCGCCCGTCCATTGTCCATGCAAACGGTCCATTGCGGGTCGCCCGCGCGCACGCGACGACCGCCGGCACGGCCCGTTACTTGGTCGTATAGCCGCCGTTGATCAGGATCGTCTGACCGGTGATCCACCAGCCGTCGGTCACGAGATGGCGGATGAACGGCACGACGTCCTCGATGTCGGTGAGGCCCGTCTTGCTGAACGGCGACAGCGCGGCCGCCGTCTTGTGATACGCGACCGCGTCGGCGCCTTCGGCCGGATAGAAGAATGGCGTGTCCATCGGGCCCGGCCCGACCGCCGTCACCGAGATGCCGCGCGCGCCGTATTCCTTCGACGCCGCGCGCGTGAAGTGCTCGACGGGCGCCTTCGATCCTTCATAGGCCGCATAAAACGGCGTGAACGCACCGAGCAGCGACGTCACGAGCGTGACGAGCTTGCCGTGATCCTCGAGGTGCCGCCCCGCTTCCTTGATGAAGAAGAACGCGGACTTGCTGTTCACCGCGAACATCTCGTCGTATTCGGCCTCGGAGATTTCGGTGAACGGCTTCTTCAGCACCTTGCCGACGGTGTTGATCGCGATGTCGATCTTGCCGAAGCGCTGCTTCGCGTCGCCGAACAGCTTCTCGACCGCGGCGGCCGTCGTCAGATCGGCCTGGAACGTCGCGGCTTGCGCGCCGGCCGCGCGCACGGCGGCGGCCGTTTCTTCGGCCTGCGCCTGCGATGCCGCGCTGTTGTAGTGAATCGCCACCGCCTTCGCGCCGTGGCCGGCCAGATCCCAGGCGATCAGGCCGCCGAGATTCTTGGCGCCGCCTGCGATCAGGACGACCTTGTCTGCGAGCGTGTGAGTAGCCACGGTTGACTCCTTTTTGCGTTGGGTGAAGCTAGGAGTGTAGGCACGCGCGACGCGCCGGTCAGCCGGGCATGGCTGGATGAATTATCCAGAAAAGCGATCCAATCAGGCATCCGGAACGGTGGGCTACCCCACCGACGCGGGCGGCGAAATCTGCTTGGCCTTGGCGCGACACGTCGCACGGCCTCCTCGCACGCGTGAATCAGCGTGCGTAAAGCGCCGCGTCGATCTTGCCGAGCAGCCACTGCATCCCGGCCAGATGCTGCTGGTCGTGGCTGCACAGATAATGAACGAGGCCGCGCACGGTCAGCACGCCATAGCCGTCGAATTCGCCGGTGCGTGCAAGCTGCCCGGGCGTCAGGCGCGACACGACGTCGAGCGTCTCGCGCCGCGCGTCGCGGATCGCCGCGAGCACGTCGGACGCGTTCGCGGCGTCGTAGCGGCGCTCGATCGCGAGCGCGTCGCCGTCGACCGACACGAGCAGCGGATGATCCTCATCGAGCATCCGCCTCAACCGCACGTGGTAGCCGTCGATCTCGAAGTCGCGCACGTGGCAGAGTTGCCCGAGCGGCGAGAAGTGCTCGCTCGGGATGCCGTTCCAGTCGTCCGGGGTCCAGCGTGCATAGCCGTCCGGCACGGCGGCGAAATGGGCTTCGAGCTGGCGGGGAAAATCGGCGAGTGCATCGAGCGTCGTCGGATTCATGCGGCAAACTCCGTGTCGGGTGAAGACGGCAACAGCCCTGGCACGGACCCGCCGCCGCGGTGGCACTGCTTCACGCTGGAGCCATACGTACCTTGCGTGCGATGTCCACTTTCCATGAAGAAGGAACGTGCCCCGCGTCGCGCCCAGCGCTCCGCAGCTTACCAGCGCGGGCGAGTTCGTGCCGGCGCCGGCGCGCCGCTTGATAGAATGCGCGCGCTATGGATCTCGAAAGCATTCTCTACACGCAGGGCTTCGGCTCGCGCCGCCAGTGCCGCGGCCTGATCGAAACGGGCCGCGTCACCGTCGCGGGCGCGAGCGCGACCGACCCCGACGCGTCGTTCGACACCGACGGCCTCGTGTTCACGGTCGACGACATCGCCTGGCCGTTCCACGCCCGCGCATATCTCGCGCTCAACAAGCCGGCCGGCTACGAATGTTCGCGCGACCCGCAACACCACGCGAGCGTGTTCAGCCTGCTGCCCGCGCCGCTCGTCGCACGCGGCGTGCAGTGCGTCGGCCGCCTCGACCAGGACACGACCGGCCTGCTGCTGCTGTCCGACGACGGCCAGTTCGTGCATGCGTACACGTCTCCGAAGCGCAAGGTGCCGAAGACCTACGTCGCGACCGTGCGCCACCCGCTCGACGATGCCCAACTGGACGCGCTGCGCGCCGGCGTGCAGCTCCACGACGAGCCGAAGCCGATCGCGGCGGTCGCCGCCGACGCGCGCGACACGCACGCGCTCGCGCTGACCGTCCTTGAAGGCAAATATCATCAGGTGAAACGCATGGTCGCCGCGGCCAGCAACCGCGTCGAGGCGCTGCACCGCGAAAGCATCGGCGGTTTCACGTTGCCGGACGACCTGGCGCCGGGCGCATGGCGCTGGCTCGGGGAAGACGACCTTTCAGCCCTGCGCAATTCCGTCAAAACCCTGTAAGGGAAAATCCGCACGATCGTTCGGTGCCCGGCCGCGTCGCGGCCGCACGATCCCCCGCTATACTGAAATCACAAGCTGTACGAGCAGCAATGCAGGGGAGACATCATGAACATCAACCATTCTTTCGAACTGTCGTACGTGACGATCGCCTTCGCGGTCGTGGGCGCCATCGCGATCGGCGGGCTGCTGGCCGCGATGCACATGAAGCACAAATATCATCCGAACCTGATCGGCGCGCTGATCGGCGCGCTGCTGTGCTTCCTGCTGATCGAGGCGTTACCGGCGCTCACCTGACGCGCCGCGCGGCGCGAGCGTTTGAAGGAATTCGTCTACGGTCGGATAGCGCAACGTCACGCACAATTCGGCCTTGAGCCGCGCATTCGACAGGCGCCGCGACTCGCGCATGAACGACAGAAGCGTCGGTTCGAGCCGATGCTCGGCGTCCGCGCGACTGATCCGCGGCGGCAGCGGCAGGCCGAACACCTGCGCGACCCGGTCGAAATACTCCCCCATCCGCAGTTCGCTGTCGTCCGACGCGTGCACGGCGCGCGCCGGCTTGCCGCGCACGGCCGCCCGCCGCAGGATCGCCGCGAGATCGTCCGCGTGGATATGGTTCGTGTAGACGTCGTCGGCCGCGTCGAGCGCCGGCGTGCCGCGCTCGAGCCGCGCGAGCGGCAGCCGGTTCGCCGCGTAGATGCCGGGAATGCGCACGATGCGCGCGGACAGCACGCCGCGCACCGTCGCCGCGCGCAACTGACGCTCGGCCGACACGCGCCGGAACGCGCGCGGATTCGCGGGGCGCAGCGGCTGCGTCTCGTCGATTCGCGCCCCGCCGCAATCGCCGTATACGCCCGTCGTGCTGGCGTAGACGAGCGTCGGCGCGCGAAGGGCGTCGGGTACAATACGCGCTGCCCGCGCCGGCACGCCGGCCTGCCGGGTCGCGGCACGCAGCGTGCGGAGCCGGCCGACCGACGATACCGGCGGTGCGGATGGCCGCCGTGCAGGCACGGACAATGCGGCGATCAGCGCGCGGGTGCGGCGATCGTCGCGGCCGTCGGATTGCGGCGGCGCGAGATGCAGGATCGTGCGGGCGAGCCCCGCGATACGTCCGAGCGTCGCGCGGCGATCGAGGTCGCCGACGATCGGCGTCGCGCCTGCCGCGCGCAATTCGTCGCAGCGGCCCGGATGGCTCGTCAGCGCGACGATGCGCAGGTTGCGGCGCGCGGCGCGCCATTGCGCGACGCAACGCAGGCCGACGTCGCCGCAGCCGACGATCAGTGCGCGCGGCCGGCGCAGGATTCGAGTCGCGATCATGATGGTTGCGAATTCAGTAGCCACCGTTGCGCGGCGCGCAACGGGTTTGCATTGTAGCTGCCGTGCCGACATGCACGGTCCCCACATTTTGTTCTATTTGGTTCTATGGCATTCAACGTTACTCTCAAGCAAAGCGGCCGGCAGTTCCAGGTCGAGTCGGACGAAACCGTGCTGGCGGCGGCGCTGCGCCAGAACGTCCATCTGCCGTACGGATGCAAGAACGGCGCGTGCGGCTCCTGCAAGGGCCAGATCGTGTCGGGCCAGATCGAACAGGGCCCGCACGCCGCGTCGGCACTGTCCAACGACGAACGCACGCGCGGCCTCGCGCTGCTCTGCTGTTCGAAGGCGCAATGCGACCTCGAGATCGACGTGCGTGAAATCGCCGGCGTCGACGGCGTGCAGGTGAAGAAGCTGCCGTGCCGGATCGCCGCGCTCGAGCGCCGCGCCGACGACGTGATGGTCGTGAAGCTGCAGTTGCCCGCCAACGAGCGCCTGCAATACCTCGCGGGCCAGTACGTCGAGTTCATCCTGAAGGACGGCTCGCGCCGCAGCTACTCGATGGCGAATGCGCCGCACGAGGAAGGCCCGATCGAGCTGCACATCCGCCACATGCCGGGCGGCAAGTTCACCGACCATGTGTTCGGCGCGATGAAGGAGCGCGACATCCTGCGCTTCGAAGGCCCGCTCGGCACGTTCTTCCTGCGCGAGGATTCCGACAAGCCGATCGTGCTGCTCGCATCGGGCACCGGGTTCGCGCCGATCAAGGCGATCATCGAGCACGTCAGGCATTCCGGCATCACGCGCCCGATGACGCTCTATTGGGGCGCACGCCGCAAGAAGGACATCTACCTCGGCGAGCTCGCCGAGCAATGGGCGCGCGAGATCCCGAACTTCAAGTACGTGCCGGTGCTGTCCGAGCCGGACGACGCCGACCAGTGGACGGGCCGCACCGGCTTCGTCCACCGCGCGGTAATCGAGGACCTGCCCGATCTGTCGGGCCACCAGGTGTACGCGTGCGGCGCGCCGGTGATGGTCGAATCCGCGCAGCGCGACTTCACGCAGCACCACGCGCTGCCGGCCGACGAGTTCTACGCGGACTCGTTCACGAGCGCCGCCGATCTCGCGCACCCGGTCTGAGCACCGGGCGCGCCCGCGTCCCCGCTGCGCGCCGCCGTGTCACATCCGTGGCATCGCGGCGGTTTACAGTGGGGCGCGGGATGCCTTATGCTTGCGCACATGAACCGCTTCCTGTCCGCTCTCCGACGTCGCCGCTCGCCGCTCCGCCCGGATGCCGCCGGCTCGTCACGGACTCGCGCGTAACCCTCCCTCCGCTTCACCGGTTACGCACAAGCTGTTCGACCTACCAGCCACGGCCTTCCGTGGCTTTTTTATTGCCCGTTTCCCTTTCAACGTCCGCTGGAGTCTGCTGTCATGTCCCTGAACGATTACCCGATCGACTCGCTGATGTACATCACGAACCGCCCCGACATCGTGTTTACGCACGGCAAGGGTTCGTGGCTCTACGATCACACCGGCAAGCGCTATCTGGACTTCATTCAGGGCTGGGCCGTCAACAGTCTCGGCCACTGCAACGACGGCATCGTCGAAGCGCTGAAGACGCAGGCCGAGAAGCTGCTGAACCCGTCGCCCGCGTTCTACAACGAACCGATGGCGAAGCTCGCGGGGCTGCTGACGCAGCACAGCGTGTTCGACAAGGTGTTCTTCACGAACAGCGGCGCGGAAGCGAACGAAGGCGCGATCAAGCTCGCGCGCAAATGGGGCCGCAAGTTCAAGAACGGCGCGTACGAGATCATCACGTTCGACCACAGCTTCCACGGCCGCACGCTCGCGACGATGTCGGCCAGCGGCAAGCCGGGCTGGGACACGATCTACGCACCGCAAGTGCCGGGCTTCCCGAAGGCCGAGCTGAACGACATCAACTCGGTCGAGAAGCTGATCACCGACAAGACCGTCGCGGTGATGCTCGAGCCGATCCAGGGCGAAGGCGGCGTGATTCCGGCGACGCGTGAATTCATGCAGGCGCTGCGCGCGCTGACGAAGCAGCACGACCTGCTGCTGATCGTCGACGAAGTGCAAAGCGGCTGCGGCCGCGCGGGCACGCTGTTCGCGTACGAGCTGTCCGGCATCGAGCCGGACATCATGACGCTCGCGAAGGGCATCGGCGGCGGCGCACCGCTCGGCGCGCTGCTGTCGAAGGCCGACGTCGCGGTGTTCGAGGCCGGCGACCAGGGCGGCACGTACAACGGCAACCCGCTGATGACGGCGGTCGGCCATTCGGTGATCTCGCAACTCGTCGCGCCCGGCTTCCTCGAAGGCGTGCGCGCGCGCGGCGAATACCTGAAGCGCAAGCTGCTCGAGCTGTCGGAGGAGCGCGGTTTCGAAGGCGAACGCGGCGAAGGCCTGCTGCGCGCGCTGCTGCTCGGCAAGGACATCGGCCCGCAGATCGTCGAGAAGGCCCGCGACATGCAGCCCGACGGCCTGCTGCTGAACGCGGCGCGCCCGAACCTGCTGCGCTTCATGCCCGCGCTGAACGTCACGACCGAGGAAATCGACCAGATGATGGCGATGCTGCGGTCGATCCTCGACACGCTCTGAGGAGACCGCCGCGATGGATGCCGCCGCCGATGCTGTCGCTATCCGCCCGTTCGAACGCGCCGACACCGATGCCGTGCTCGCGGTCTGGCGCGACGCGTTCCCGCAGTACGACGAAGCCGGCGCGCCGCCGCACCGCGATCCGCTGCGATCGATCGAGCTGAAGCTCGCGACGCAGCCGGAACTGTTCTTCGTCGCGACCAGCGGCGCGCGGGTCGTCGGCACGCTGATGGCGGGTTTCGACGGACATCGCGGCTGGCTCTACTCGTTCGGCGTGTCGAACGATGCACGGCGACTCGGCATCGGCCGCGCGCTGATCGCGCATGCGGAACGCGCGCTCGCCGCGCGCGGCTGCCTGAAGATCAATCTGCAGGTGCTGCCCGGCAACGACGATGCGTGCCGCTTCTATGCGGCGCTCGGCTATCGCGTCGAGGAACGCATTTCGTTCGGCAAGACGTTGCCGGCCGCCTGACGCCGGCAGCCCCCATCAGCGCGTGATCGGCCCCGCGTCCGGCAGCGGATTGCCGAGCGCGTCGGTCGGCACGGCCTGCTGCTCGAACGCCGCGAAATACGCGGCCCACTGCGACTCGCTCACGCGCACGATCAGCGCGCCGTCCTGCCAGACGTCGTTGTGATCGTTGTGGTCGTCGCCCGCGCGGTGCAGGTAGTTCGAGCCCGTCGACCCCTGGTTCATGTGCGTGTCGTGAATGCCGTTGCCTTCCGAATACGTGCGGCCGAACACGACGACGTCGAGCCCCTGCGACTGCGCGGCGTTGACGAGCCGCAGCAGCGACGGGATCGGCTCCGCGTTCTCGGTACCGTCCATCACCGCGCTGGCGCGCCATGCGCCCGTCTCGTTCAGGATGTCGCTGCGCAGATAGTCGAGCGCCGGCAGCGCGGTTTGCCCGGTGAGATCGGTGTAGCCTTCGGCCGCGGCCGCGAGCGTCGCCGTGACCGGATGATGGAAATCGTAGACGAGCTTGTAGTTCAGCAAGTCGTCCGCGTCGTTGGTGCCGACGTTGATCGCGACGTCCCAGTCGCCCGTCGGCAGTGCGAGTGTCAGGTGGATGTGATACTGGATCTCGCTGCCGTGCGGCGAGCCCTTCAGTTGCGCCACCGACGTCACCTTCGCCTTCACGAAACCGTAGTCCAGACTCATGCGTGCTCTCCGTGTCCCGATGGATCGACCATGCTACGCAGCCCGCGTGTCGGTTTGCGGACGGCCGGTTGCCGCGTCCCGCGCCGCATGGTCGGCGTCACCGCCGAATGAATGGAGTCGCCTCCGCACGCACAAGTTCGCCGCCGGGTGCGCCGCACGAAAAAAAAGCTGCCACGGCATCCCGTGACAGCTTTTCGAAAGCCCTTGCGCGGCACGCCGGCATCCGCCGCCGCGCCGCGCCGGCCTCGCTCATTCACCCAGATACGCGGCCCGCACCTTAGGATCGTCGAGCATCTGCTTCGCGTCACCTTCCATCGTGACCGTGCCCGAATCCATCACATAACCGCGGTCGGCCGCCTGCAGCGCGAGGCGTGCATTCTGCTCAACCAGCAGCACCGTGATGCCCTCCTTCGAGATCTCGCGCACCACTTCGAAGATCTTCTCGACCATGATCGGCGACAGGCCCATCGACGGCTCGTCGAGCAGCAGGAGCTTCGGCTTCGACAGGATCGCGCGCGACATCGCCAGCATCTGCTGCTCGCCGCCCGACAGCGTGCCCGCAAGCTGCGTCGCACGCTCCTTCAGACGCGGGAAGAAGCCGAACATCCGGTCGACGTCCTTCTTGATCTGCTCCTTGTCGTTGCGCAGATACGCGCCCATCTGCATGTTCTCGATGATCGACATCCGCGCGAAGATCCCGCGGCCTTCCGGCACCATCGCGAGCCCGCGCTTGAGCAGTTCGTGCGACGGCACGCCCTTGATCGACTTGCCGTCGTACTCGATGTCGCCTGCCGAATACGGCTTGAGACCCGTGATCGCCTTCATCGTCGTGGTCTTGCCCGCGCCGTTCGCGCCGATCAGCGTCACGAGTTCGCCCTGGCGGACTTCCATGTCAACACCCTTGACGGCCTGGATGCCGCCGTAGTTGACCTGCAAGCCCTTGATTTTCAACATTGCCGCTGCCATCAGTGCACCCCTGCGCCGAGATATGCCTCAATCACCTTCGGATTCTTCTGCACGTCCTGCGGCAGACCCTCGGCGATCACCTTGCCGTAATCGAGCACCGTCATCCGGTTGCACAGTCCCATCACGAGCTTCACGTCGTGCTCGATCAGCAGAATCGTGCGGCCGTCCGAGCGGATCTTGTCGAGCAGGCGCGTGAGTTCGACCTTCTCGGTCGCGTTCATCCCGGCCGCCGGCTCGTCGAGCGCGAGCAGCTTCGGGTCGGTCGCCAGCGCGCGGGCGATTTCCAGCCGGCGCTGGTGGCCGTACGACAGGTTGCGCGACGTGTAGTCCGCGTACTGCAGCACGCCGACGTATTCGAGCAGCTCGATCGCGCGTTCCTTGATCTCGCGCTCTTCCTGGCGTTCGGCCGGCGTCTGGAACACCGCGCCGAGCAGCCCGTGCTTGGTGCGCACGTGGCGGCCCACCATCACGTTCTCGAGCGCGGTCATCCCGCCGAACAGGCGAATGTTCTGGAACGTGCGCGCGATGCCCGTCTTCGCGACCTGGTGCACCGCGGTCGGCTTGTATTCCGTGCCGTCGAGCTTGAACTCGCCGGAGTCCGGCGTGTACAGGCCCGTGATCACGTTGAAGAACGTGGTCTTGCCGGCGCCGTTCGGGCCGATCAGGCCGTAGATCTCGCCTTCCTTGATCTCGAGGCCGACGTCGGACAGTGCCTGCAAGCCGCCGAAGCGCTTGTTCACGCCTTTGACGGACAGTCGGATTTGCTTGTCGCTCATGTGTGATATCCCCTTGTCCGTTGGTTAAGCGCGCACCGGCTTCTTGCTGTTGCGCTTCGCCAGTTTCGCGATCTTGTCCTCATGCTTCGGCGCCGGCCACAGGCCTTCCGAGCGGTACAGCATGATGATCACCATCGCGAGGCCATACAGCGCCTGACGGATCACTTCGGTGTCGACGATGTCGTGACCGAAGATCGCATGCTGCAGCGGGCTCATCGTCGAGCGCAGGAATTCCGGGAAGATCGCGAGCAGCACCGCGCCCAGGATCACGCCCGGGATGTGGCCCATGCCGCCGAGCACCACGCAGGCAAGCACGACGATCGATTCCCAGAACGTGAACGATTCCGGCGACACGAAGCCCTGGAACGAACCGAACATCGCGCCCGACAGGCCGCCGAACGACGCGCCCATCGCGAATGCGAGCAGCTTCACGTTACGGGTGTTGATGCCCATCGCCTTCGCGGCGATTTCGTCTTCGCGGATCGCCGCCCAGGCACGGCCGATACGCGAGTGCTGCAGGCGCGTACACGTCCAGATCACCAGCAGCGAGCACAGCACGAACAGGTAGTAGTACATGTACACCGACGGCAGCTGGAAGCCGAACAGCGAGTGCGTCTGCGACAGGTTGAAGCCGCCGACGTGCACCGGATCGATGCCCGTGATCCCCTTCGGGCCGTTGGTGATGTTCACCGGACGGTCGAGGTTGTTCATGAAGATCCGGACGATTTCACCGAAGCCGAGCGTCACGATCGCCAGGTAGTCGCCGCGCAGACGCAGCGTCGGCGCGCCGAGCAGGATCCCGAAGGTCGCCGCCAGCGCCATCGCGATCGGCACGATGATCAGGAACGGGATGTGCAGGCCGTTCGGCGCGAGCGCCGCGATCCACTCGAACTGCGAGCTCAGGTGCGGCGAGCTCAGCAGCGCCGCCGTGTACGCGCCCACCGCGTAGAACGCGATGTAGCCCAGGTCGAGCAGGCCGGCGAAGCCGACCACCACGTTCAGACCCAGCGCGAGCATCACGTACAGCATCGCGAAGTCGAGCACGCGGACCCAGTAATTGCCGCCTGCCGAGCCGATGATGATCGGCGCCGCGATCACGAAGGCCGCGGTCAGGATGCCGATGACGACGGTCTTCGTCGTGTTGCGTTCTTCGACGAGCGACGTCGAGGATTCGATCGGTTGAATGGATGTCATGTTGTTTGCTCCCCTTCCGTTACGCGCGGTCCGCGACACGTTCACCCAGCAGGCCCGACGGACGGAACACCAGCACGATGATCAGCACGATGAATGCGAACACGTCCTGGTAGTTACTGCCGAATACGCCGCCCGTGAGGTTGCCGATGTAACCCGCGCCGAGCTGCTCGATCAGGCCGAGCACCACGCCGCCGACCATCGCGCCGCCGAGGTTGCCGATCCCGCCGAGCACCGCCGCGGTGAACGCCTTCATGCCGGGGATGAAGCCCATGTAGAAGTGCACGTTGCCGTATTCGGACGCGATCATCACGCCGGCCAGCGCGGCGAGCGCGGAGCCGATCATGAACGTCGCCGAAATCACGAAGTTCGGGTTCACGCCCATCAGGCTCGCGGTGTTCGGGCTTTCGGCGATCGCACGCATCGCGCGGCCGAGCTTGGTCTTGTGCACGAGCAGCAGGAGGCCCGCCATCACGATGAACGCCACCGCGATGATCACGATTTCAGTCACCGAGATCACGGCGCCGGGCGTCGTGTCGGTCGCCTTGATCACGTTGATCGGATCGGTCGGCAGCAATTGCGGGAACGGCAGCGGGTTGCGCGACCAGATGATCATCGCGGCCGTCTGCAGCAGGATCGACACGCCGATCGCGGTGATCAGCGGGGCGAGACGCGGCGCACGGCGCAGCGGCCGGTACGCGACACGCTCGATCGTGTAGCCCACGCACGCGCAGACGACGGCGGCGATGCCAAGGCCGATCGTCAGCGTCGCGACGTTGCCGAGTCCGGGGAAATGGTTCTGCAGCACGGTGATCGCCGACAGGGCGACCATCGCGCCGATCATCAGCACGTCGCCGTGCGCGAAGTTGATGATGCCGAGAATGCCGTACACCATCGTGTAACCCAACGCGATGATGGCGTACACACTGCCGAGCACCAGCCCGTTGAGGATCTGCTGGATGAAAATATCCATTTAAAGCTCCTTGGCCCATGCTGCCGGAGGACGTTGCGCCCCGCGGGTAAGCGAGGAATCGCGCCTTCTCGGCGACACTGCGGGTACTAGTCGATACCGGTAAGGGTGGATCGTCCCGGCGCGCGCCGCCCGGCCTGTACGGCCGGACCTGCCGCCGGAGCGGATACAGAAACGGCACCGCACTGTTCCGGTGCCATCATGAGTCCCGTCGCTAAATCGTCACGACATCGAGGACGGTGTACTTGGCCTCCTTGAAGTCGTAGGGCAGCGTGCCGCAACGGTGTCCGGTTGCCCGAACGCCGTGCCTTTTTCCGTCCGGGCCGGGGCGAACCCCGCTTCCGGGCAGATCAGGTTCCGCGCCGCGTCGCCCGCGGGCTCGACCACCTTGGCGGCGCACATGCCGTTGTCGCCAAGGATTTGCACTCCGATGCCGGACGCCGTCGCCTGCGCTGCAAGCGGGCCGTCCGCCGCCGCCCGCGCGGCGCCCGAACCGGCATCGCGAAGGTGGCGCCCGACTTTCGTCAGGACTGCGTCGGAATCCGTGAAACGAAGCAGCCCGCCCGCCGCGACGCGATGGGTCGCGGCGACACGCTGTTTCGTCGAATCGAAATGAAAGGGGATCAGTGACATCTGCACGTCGCCTGCGTTGCCCCGAAACCCGGGCGTCCGTCGTTCGACGCGCCCTGCTGTCGCCGCATCACGGTCCGCGGCTCGTTGTCGGACAATCTGCATGCCCGTCGCCCGGTCGATGGCAGCGCCGCCGGCGCGTGCTGCCGGCCGTGCCGAACGCATGCCGATCTTCGAGCCCTGCGCGTTGATTTCCTCGATCGCCAAACGTGCCCCGTTGTCCTTGTCACTGTCCGATTGCGCAACGCGGCACGCCGACGGCACCGCACGACCGGTTCCGGCAGCGCGCACGTCGCTGGCAGCCGGCACTGCGCGTGCCGCAGCGTCCCTGCCCGCCTCGTCGTCGCTCTTTTTGCTGCAGCCGGCAAGCATTGCAACCGGTGCGGCGACGGACATGGCGTAAGCCAACTTCACATGCATCGAGTAGGTCTCCCGCGCCTTGCCAAAACCCGATTTCAAAGCCATTCCGGCCTGAAAACGGGCGCATTGTAACTCCATTTATAGGACGCCAATAATCCTGATTCGATGGGGTTTTCCTGCATTGCAACCATTTTTGAGAGACGGTTAAGCGCAGCGATAGCAACCGGGTTGCACCATTGGTGTGAATAATGGTTGCGATCTCATTTTCGCAACGCAAAAAAAAGCGCGCCAAACGGCGCGCTTCGGGGTATCGCGGGTGCGATGCGGCAATCAGGCGGCAGGCGGCAGGTTCAGCCCGCGCGGCAGCGGAAACGACACGTTTTCCTCGATGCCGTCGAGTGCGCGGACGTTGCGCACGCCGAGCTCGCGCAGCCGCGCGATCACGGCCTGGGCGAGCACTTCCGGCGCCGATGCGCCGGCCGTCACGCCGATGCGGCGCTTGCCGGCGACCCATGCCGGATCGATCTGATCGGGTGCGTCGACCATGTACGCGGCCACGCCGCGCTTCTCGGCCACTTCACGCAGGCGGCTCGAATTCGAGCTGTTCGGGCTGCCGACAACGATCACGACGTCGCACTGCGGCGCCATGAACTTCACCGCATCCTGGCGGTTCTGCGTCGCGTAGCAGATGTCCTGCTTCTTCGGTTCGCGAATCTTCGGATACTTCGCCTTCAGCGCGCCGATGATCTCGGCGGCGTCGTCCACGGACAATGTCGTCTGCGTGACGAGCGCGATGCGCTCGGGATCGGCGAGCTCGAGCTTCTGCACGTCCTCGACGCTTTCGACGAGATGCATGCCGCGCTCGACCTGCCCCATCGTGCCCTCGACTTCCGGATGGCCCTTGTGGCCGATCATCACGATGTCGACCCCGTCCTGGCGCATCTTCGCCACTTCGACGTGCACCTTCGTGACGAGCGGGCAGGTTGCGTCGTAAATGCGCAACCCGCGCACGTCCGCCTCGTCGCGCACGGCCTTCGACACGCCGTGCGCGCTGAAGATCACGGTGTTGCCGGCCGGCACTTCCTCGAGTTCCTCGACGAAGATCGCGCCTTTCTTCTTCAGATCCTCGACCACGTACTTGTTGTGGACAATTTCGTGACGGACGTAGATCGGCGCACCGTGCATCGCGATCGCGCGCTCGACGATCTCGATCGCGCGATCGACGCCCGCGCAGAAGCCACGCGGCTGGGCCAGCAGGATTTCGGCATCGGCGGCGACGGTCTGCCCGGACAGCGTATCGGTGGTGCTCATGATTACAGGATTCCGATGATTTTCACTTCGAACGTGAGCGCTTGGCCCGCGAGCGGATGATTGAAGTCGAACAGCGCCGAGGTTTCGCTGACTTCCTTCAGCACCCCTGCATAGCGGCCGCCGTCCGGCGCGTTGAACTCGATCAGGTCGCCCGGCGTGAAATCGTCGCCGACCATCCCGTTCTCGCGCAGCGTCGACAGCGTCACGCGCTGGAGCATGTCGGGATTGCGGGGACCGAACCCCTGCTCGGGCGTTAGCTGATAAGTCGAATGGTCGCCCACCCTGAGCCCGATCAGAATCTGTTCCAGCGAGGGCGCCAGTTGCCCCGCGCCGAGCAGCAGCGTAGCGGGCTTGTCGGAGAAGGTGTTGACGATGTCGGCGCCGTCGGCCAATGCAAGCCGGTAATGCAGCGTGACATGGGAACCGGGCTTCACTTCGGATAGATCGATGATGCTCATGAATGACTCGTGTTCGTCGGCGCCCGAACTGGCCGAAAGGCCCGGCGCAAAGCCAATATTGTAAGTCACCTGAGCGCGCAAGGCTGAAAGTGCGACGACATCGCGCCCGCGCCCGCCGCCAATGGAGTCTGGATCATGCTGTCACCCTGTCCCGCCGCACCGGCGACCGAATGTCGCGACACCGCCGATGCCCCCGTCGCTCCGGCCCGCCTCATCGACGCAGCCGGGCCGCCAGGCAAGCGCCGCCCGCGAAACTGGAAACCCCATCTGCCGCGCGAGCGCTTGCTGGAACGCGGGCCGGCGGCGCTGACCGACGCGGAGCTGATCGCGCTGCTGCTCGGCACGGGCGGCGGCGGCCACGACGTGTTCGCCAGCGCCCGCGCGCTGCTCGCACGTTTCGACGATTCGCTGCGCGACATGCTCGACGCGGAGCCCGGCGCATTCGCCATGCACCCCGGCATCGGCCCCGCGCGCTCGGCGGTGCTGATCGCGGTAACGGAGATCGTGCGGCGCGCACTGGCCGAGAAAGCCCGCGAGCGAATGCAGATCGGCTCGCCAGGCGCGGTCGAGGATTATCTGCGGCTCAGGATCGGCACGCGTCCGCACGAGGTGTTCGTCACGCTGTACCTGGACGCCCGTCACGGTCTCATCGACGTGGAAGAGAGCGCCCGCGGCTCGCTGACGCGAATGGTTGTCTATCCGCGCGAGATCGTGCGGCGCGCGCTCATGCTGAATGCCGCCGCGCTGATCATCGCTCACAATCACCCGTCCGGCGCGGTGCAGCCGAGCGCGGAGGATCGCCGCCTGACGCGCATGCTGCACGAAGCGCTCACGCTCGTCGACGCGAAGCTGCTCGATCACGTGGTCGTCGGCACCGCCGATACATTTTCGTTCGCACGCGCCGGTTGGCTGTAGACTGTGGCCCGGCGACCCGCCCCGGGGTGGCCGCAACGACGAAGCGAAATTAGGTTTGATTTTTCTGAACTTTTTCTGCTAGAATCGTCGTCTGTCTTTTTTCCAACCAGTTCTAGCCATCGAAGGGCCTTGTCTGTAAAGGCTTCGGCGTTCTGAGTGCAGCCATGGATCACGTGGCGGTACGATGGAACCTTCATCGGCGATCGAACCCCGAATTTAGCGTATTAGGAGTGCTCTCATGGCACGCGTATGCCAAGTAACTGGGAAAGCGCCGATGAGCGGCAACAACGTTTCCCACGCAAACAACAAGACGAAGCGCCGCTTCCTGCCGAACCTGCAAAACCGCCGGTTCTGGGTGGAGAGCGAAAACCGCTGGGTGCGCCTGCGCGTCTCGAACGCCGGCCTGCGCCTGATCGACAAGAACGGCATCGATTCCGTGCTCGCTGACCTGCGCGCACGCGGCGAAGCCTAAGCCCAAGGAGCACAATCATGGCAAAAGGCGCACGCGACAAGATCAAGCTCGAGTCGACCGCTGGTACGGGTCACTTCTACACGACCACGAAGAACAAGCGCAACATGCCGGAAAAGATGGCGATCAAGAAGTTCGATCCCGTCGTCCGCAAGCATGTGGAATACAAAGAAACCAAGATCAAGTAATCTCCGGTTTCTGCCAGCCTGACGGCGACCAAAAAGCCCCGCACATGCGGGGCTTTTTGGTTTTGCGCGCACGCGCGGGCCCGACGCGGTATGCTCTCCCCTTTCCGCGGCCACGGTCGACGGAACGCACAAGAGCTAAAGCGTAACGATGGAGATGCAGCATGAAATTCGACGTGGCGATCGTCGGCAGCGGCCTGGCAGGGCTGTCGGTCGCACTCAACCTGGCCAGCACGCGACGTGTCGCGCTGATCGCGAAACGTTCGATGATGGAGGGAGCAAGCGATAACGCGCAAGGCGGCATTGCGGCCGTCCTCGATTCGGCGGACAGCATCGAGAACCACGTCGACGACACGCTGGTCGCCGGCGGCGGCCTGTGCGACGAAGGCGCGACGCGCTACATCGTCGAGCACGGCCGCGAAGCGATCGAGTGGCTGATCTCGCAAGGCGTGCCGTTCACGAAGGACGATGCGGCCGAACTCGGTTTCCATCTGACGCGCGAAGGCGGCCACAGTCACCGTCGAATCATCCACGCGGCCGACGCGACCGGCCATGCGGTGCTCGCGACGCTGTCCGACCGCGCGCGCCAGCATCCGAACATCACGTTCTTCGAAAACCACCATGCGATCGACCTGATCACGTCGGACCGGCTCGGGCTGCCCGGCCGCCGCTGTCACGGGCTGTATGCGCTCGACGTCGACAACGATCGCACGATCACGATCGAGGCGCCGCACACGGTGCTCGCGACCGGCGGCGCCGGCAAGGTCTACCTGTACACGACGAACCCCGACACCGCGACCGGCGACGGCATCGCGATGGCGTGGCGCGCGGGCTGCCGCGTGTCGAACATGGAATTCATCCAGTTCCACCCGACCTGCCTGTTCCATCCGTACGCGAAATCGTTCCTGATTTCGGAGGCCGTGCGCGGCGAAGGCGGCCTGCTGAAGCTGCCGGACGGCACGCGCTTCATGCCCGCGCACGATCCGCGCGCGGAACTCGCGCCGCGCGACATCGTCGCGCGCGCGATCGACTTCGAGATCAAGAAGCGCGGGATCGACTGCGTGTATCTCGACATCAGCCACCAGCCGGAAGCCTTCCTGCGCGAACACTTCCCGACGATCCACGCGCGCTGCCTCGAATTCGGCATCGACATCGCGAAGCAGCCGATTCCGGTCGTGCCGGCCGCGCACTACACGTGCGGCGGCGTCGTCACCGACCTCGCGGGACGCACCGATCTCGCGGGCCTGTATGCGGTCGGCGAGACGTCGTACACGGGGCTGCACGGTGCGAACCGGCTTGCGAGCAATTCGCTGCTCGAATGTCTCGTGATCGGCCGCGCGGCGGCCGAGGCAATCGAGGCGGCCGGCTTCGACGCCGAAACGCCGGGCACGCTGCCCGCATGGGACGAAAGCCGCGTGTCGGATGCGGACGAGGAAGTCGTCGTGGCGCACAACTGGGACGAACTGCGCCGGCTGATGTGGAACTACGTCGGCATCGTGCGTACCGACAAGCGTCTCGAGCGCGCGAAGCACCGGTTGTCGCTGCTGCGCGACGAGATCCACGAGTACTACGCGAACTTCCGCGTGACGCGCGACCTGCTCGAACTGCGCAATCTCGTCGACGTCGCGACGCTGATCGTGAAGAGCGCGTATTCGCGCCGCGAAAGCCGCGGGCTGCACTACAGCCGCGACTGGCCGCACACGTTGCCGAAGGCGCTGCCGAGCGTGCTTACGCCCCGCTCGCGCCGCTGAGCGGCACGCCCTTCCGGCTTGCGGCCCACGAAAAAAGCCGCTGGCGTTTGCGCGCCAGCGGCTTTCTTCGTCAGACGGTATGTCGTGCGATCAGTCGACGATCCGCATCGAATAGTCGGTCGCGTGCACATCCTTCGTCAGCGCGCCGATCGAGATGCGGTCGACGCCCGTCTCCGCGAACGTGCGCACCGTATCGAAATTGACACCGCCCGACACCTCGAGCACGGCCTTGCCGGACGCAACGCGCACCGCCTCGCGCATCATGTCTAGCGTGAAGTTGTCGAGCAGCACCGACTGCGCGCCATGCGCGAGCGCCGTATCGAGCTGCGCGAGCGTCTCGACTTCGACCTGCACCGGCACGCCGGCATCGAGCGCGAACGCCGCATCGAGCGCTTCACCGACACCGCCGGCTGCCGCGATATGGTTTTCCTTGATCAGAATGCCGTCGTACAGCGCGAGACGCTGGTTCTCGCCGCCGCCGACGCGCACCGCGTACTTCTGCGCGAGCCGCAGGCCCGGCAGGGTCTTGCGCGTATCGAGGATCTTCGCGCGCGTGCCTTCGACGCGATCGACGTAACGACGGGTCGCGCTCGCGACACCCGACAGCAATTGCAGGAAATTCAGCCCGTTGCGCTCGGCCGTCAACAGCGCGCGCGCCGGCCCTTCGAGTTCGCAGACCGTCGAATCCGGCGTCATCCGGTCGCCTTCGCGATACCGCCACTGCACGACGATCGACGGATCGATTCGCGCGACGACGGCCTCGAACCACGGCACGCCGCACAACACCGCCTCCTCGCGCACGATGATGCGCGCACGGCGCCGCTCGCCTGCCGGCACGAGCCGCCCGGTCTGGTCGCCGGTGCCGACGTCTTCGGCGATCGCATCGGCGACGTTGCGCGCGATCGCTTCGTCGAATGCCGCGCCGTATTGGGCGCGCACGGCTTCGAACAACGGAGAGACTGCGCTGGTCATGCCGCCCCCACGTTCGCAAACAGTTGCTGATCGCGCTGCAGGTCGCCGCTCGCCTGCACGCGCTTCTTGTGCGCTGCTGCGAAATCGAGCATCCGGTCGATCGGCAAACGCGCGCGCGCGCCGATCGCGGGATCGACGAAGATCTCGTTGTGACCGCGCTCGAGCACGTCGGCGAGGTTCGCGAGACCGTTCATCGCCATCCACGGGCAATGGGCGCAGCTCTTGCAGGTCGCGCTGTTGCCGGCAGTCGGCGCGGCGATGAAGGTCTTGCCGGGCGCCGCGAGCTGCATCTTGTGCAGGATGCCGAGGTCGGTCGCGACGATGAAGTGCGTCGCGTCGAACTTCACGGCAGCGTCGATCAGCTGCGTCGTCGAGCCGACGACGTCCGCCTGCGCGACGACGTTTTCCGGCGACTCGGGATGCACGAGCACCTTCGCGTCCGGATACTCGGCGCGCAGCAGGTCGAGCTCGATGCCCTTGAATTCGTCGTGGACGAGGCACGAACCCTGCCACAACAGCATGTCCGCGCCGGTTTTCTTCTGGATGTAGCTGCCGAGATGGCGATCGGGTGCCCAGATGATCTTTTCGCCCCGTGCGTGCAGGTCGGCGACGATCTCGAGGCCGATCGACGACGTGACCATCCAGTCGGCGCGCGCCTTCACGGCGGCGCTGGTATTCGCGTAGACGACGACGGTGCGGTCGGGATGCGCATCGCAGAACGCGGAGAATTCGTCGACCGGGCAGCCGAGATCGAGCGAGCAGGTCGCGTCGAGATCGGGCATCAGTACGCGCTTGCCGGGGCTCAGGATCTTCGCGGTTTC
Source organism: Burkholderia sp. BCC1640 (assembly GCF_902833125.1). Taxonomy (NCBI): domain Bacteria; kingdom Pseudomonadati; phylum Pseudomonadota; class Betaproteobacteria; order Burkholderiales; family Burkholderiaceae; genus Burkholderia; species Burkholderia sp. BCC1640. The sequence continues at coordinate 189,919 of NZ_CADFEF010000005.1, forward strand.
GCCCATGAAGCGCACGCCGGCGACGACGAGCGTCTGTGCGTCGTGGTCGCGGCCGAAGCGGGCCATCTCGAGCGAATCGGCGACGCAGCCGCCGGTTTCGTCGGCCAGTTCCTGCAGCTCGGCATCCACGTAGTAGTGAGCGACGAGCACGGCCTTTTCACGCGCGAGCAGCGCCTTGATGCGCGCCTTCAGTGCGGTGCGTTCTTCGGCGGACGGTGCCTCGGGCACCTTGGCCCACGCCTGGCCCACGCCGCAGACGGTCCCTGCCGAGATCGGCCGGTCGTACTCGACGGGTTTGATCGTCGATTGCATCTCCATATCTCCTGTCGACCAGAGTTAGTGCTTCAGCACTTACTCGGGTCCCATGCTTCGCGGTCGACCAGAGTTAGTGCTTCAGCACTTACTCGGGTCCCATGCTTCGCGGTCGACCAGAGTTAGTGCGTGAGCACCTGCTCTGGCCCCATCCTCTACGCTTGCCCCGGGGCGCCACGTCGGCGCGGCCCCGAGTCTCATGCGAATTCCGGCACGTCGGGTCGCCCTTCGAAAACCGGCCGCCCAAATGAAAAAACCCCGCCAACGCGGGGTTTGTGACGTCCTGAGATTCTAATCGATTTCGAATCAGGCGTAGCGACGCAGGCGCGTCGCAAATTCCTGCAGCGCCTTGATGCCGCTTTGTTCCGCGCGATGGCACCAATCCTGCAATTGCGCGAGCAGTTGTTCGCGCGAGGCGGTCGAGCGATCCCAGATCGCGGCCAGATCCTGGCGCAGCTGGAAGTACGTATGCAGCTTCTGGCTGTTCGCGAAAATCTCCGGCAGCAGCTTCTTCTGCGGCTCGTCGAGGCCGTCGGCGTCCTTGTGGAACCACTTGCGCGCGCCGCGCATCAGCTGGTACTTCTCGCTCGAACCGAGTTCCTTCAGATGCGCGAGCTCCTGGCGGTACGCACGCTTCACGGCCTTGCCGTAGCGCGCCATCACTTCGTAACGGTTCGACAGCACGGCCTGCAGCGTTTCCTGGTCGAGCACCGTCTTCGGCTTGTTCAGACGCGGCGTCGGCGCAACCTTCTTCACCTTTGCGAGACCGAATGCCGACATGATGCGGATGTACATCCAGCCGATGTCGAACTCGTACCACTTGTTCGACAGCTTCGCCGACGTCGCGAACGTGTGGTGGTTGTTGTGCAGCTCTTCGCCGCCGATCACGATGCCCCACGGGAACAGGTTCGTGCTCGCATCGGCCGAGTTGAAGTTGCGGTAGCCCCAGAAGTGGCCGAAGCCGTTCACGACACCCGCGGCCCAGAACGGGATCCAGACCATCTGCACGGCCCACACGGTCAGGCCGAGCACGCCGAACAGCGCGATGTCGATCACCATCATCAGGCTCACGCCGAGGATCGGGTACTTCGAGTACAGATTGCGCTCGATCCAGTCATTCGGCGTGCCGTGGCTGAACTTGCGCATCGTTTCTTCGTTCTTCGCTTCCGCACGATACAGCTCGGCGCCTTCGAGGAACACCTTCCAGATGCCGCGCGTCTGCGGGCTGTGCGGATCTTCCTCGGTTTCGCACTTCGCGTGGTGCTTGCGATGGATCGCGGCCCACTGGCCCGTCAGCATGCCGGTCGTCATCCACAGCCAGGCACGGAAGAAGTGACTCGCGATCGGGTGCAGCTCCAGCGCGCGGTGCGCCTGGCACCGGTGCAGGTAGACCGTCACACCGATGATCGTGACGTGCGTGACGGCGAGCGCGAACAACGCGACCTGCCACCACGAAAAGCGCAGGAGCCCGTGGGAAAGAAAATCGAGCAGGGAATTCAACAAGGCAGTTACCTGTGGTGAGAGCGATGCCGGCGCAAGCCGACGTCATAAAAATGAAAGCATACCGCGTGTAGACCGGAATTTTACTTCAACCGTTCCAAGTCTTTGTAAAAAATGAATATTTTCTTGTCTTGACGCAACGCAAACAGTCCATCGGCGGACCGGGAAAGCGCGGCGATCCGGTTCTGACCGCCCGATTCGCGCCTAGGCCGCCGACGCCCGTCCGTCCGCCGCACCGCCGACCACCGCCGCCACGGGCATCCCGTCCGCTACGGCGCCGGTCGCGGCCAGACCGTCCGGCAGGCCGACCACGCGCACTTCGCGCTGCGGGAACGGAATCGAGATGCCATGCTCGCCGAAAAGCCGCCAGATGTTGCGGTTCACCGACGAACGCACGCCCGACGTGCCTTTCGCCGAATCCTCGATCCAGAAGCCGAGCTCCAGATCGATCCCGTCCGCGCCGAAGCTGACCAGATAAGCGGTCGGCGCCGGGTCCGCGAGCACGCGCGGCACGTCCTTCGCGGCTTCCGCGAGCACCGAGAGCGCCAGTTCGACGTCGCTGGTATAGGCGACCTGCACGGCGACCTTCGCGTAGCCGCGCGTCAGGTACGACGACTGGTTCTGCACGACGTCGGTGATCAGCTTCTCGTTCGGGATCAGCGTCTCGTTGCCGTCGAGGCCGCGCACGACCGTATAACGCGTGCGGATCTGCGTGACGACGCCCTGCAGCCCGCCGACGCTGATCGCGTCGCCGAGCCGCAGCGAGCGATCGAGCAGGATGATGAAGCCCGACACGTAGTTGCTGGCGATCTTCTGCAGCCCGAAGCCGAGGCCGACGCCCACCGCGCCGCCGAACACGCCGAGCACCGTCACGTCGATGCCGACGAGCGACAGCCCGATCAGGATCGCCGCGAACACGAGCAGCGCGCGGCCGACCCGCGACATCACGACCTTCAGGTTCGCGTCGAGCGTGGTGGCGCGCGCGAGGCGCTCCTCCAGCACCGAGCCGAGCCACATCGCGACCATCAGCGTCACGCACACCCACAACGCGCCGGAAATCACCGACAGCAGCGTCAGGTGCGCATTCGCGACGCGGAACTGCACGCTGTCGAGCCACGCGATCACGTCGCGCTGGATCCCGAGCACGGTCAGCACCATCGCCGCCCACACGATCACCGACACGATCTTCTCGACGATCGACAGCCACGCATGCGTGTGGCCGTCGCGCGCGAACACGCGCCGCGCGAAGAAGAACAGCACGTAGATGAGCCCGATGCCGAACAGCGGCACGAGCGCGAGCGACAGGAGCGACGTCGACATGAACGGGTCGAACCCAAGCTGCGCGGCCAGCACGAACAGGCCGCCGAACAGCGGGAACAGCGCGCGCTTCAGGCTTTGCGCACCGGCACCCGGCGTCCGGCCGGCCGCGCGCCGGCGCGCGTCGATGCGGCCGTGCACGAAGCGCGCGGCGACCCACGCGAAACACAGCGCGCCGACGAGGATCGCCGCCTGCCAGATCATCACGGGCTGGTTGAAGTCGCGGATCACCGACGCGAGCCGGTGCGACAGCAGGCGGTTCTGCATCATCCGTGGGTCCTGCCGTTACTGCGCGCGTCGTTCGAGGACCGCGGCGAAGAAGCCGTCGGTCGCATGGCGGTGCGGCCACAGCGACAGGTAGTCGCCGGTCTCGAGCTCGATGCGCTGGTCGGCCAGCACCTTCTGCGCGGGCACCAGCACGAAGTCCGGATGATCGGCGAGGAACTGCTCGACGATCGCTTCGTTCTCCGCGTCGAGCACGCTGCAGGTCGCATAGACGAGCCGGCCGCCCTTCTTCACGAGACGCGCCGCGCTCGCGAGGATCGACGCCTGCTTCGGCGTGAGCTCCTCGATCGACGTGCGCGTCTGGCGCCACTTGAGGTCGGGGTTGCGGCGCAGCGTGCCGAGGCCGCTGCACGGCGCGTCGACCAGCACGCGGTCGATCTTGCCGGCGAGCCGCTTGATCTTCGCGTCGTGCTCGCTGTCGATCAGCACCGGATTCACGTTCGACAGTCCGCTGCGCGCGAGGCGCGGCTTCAGCTTCGTCAGGCGCTTTTCCGACACGTCGAACGCATACAGGCGCCCGGTCGAGCGCATCATCGCGCCGAGCGCGAGCGTCTTGCCGCCGGCGCCCGCGCAGAAATCGACGACCATCTCGCCGCGACGCGGCGCGACCAGCGAGCACAGCAACTGGCTGCCCTCGTCCTGCACCTCGATCTGGCCTTCCTCGAACAGCTTCAGGCGCGTGAGCGCCGGCTTGCCGACGACGCGCACGCCCTGCGGCGCGAACGGCGTCTCGCCCGCGTCGATGCCGTTCGCGCGCAGCGCGTCGATCACCTGTTCGCGCGTCGCCTTCTGCGCGTTGGCGCGCAGGTCCAGCGGCGCCGGGTAGTTCAGCGCCGCGGCGAGCTGCGCGAGCTCCTCGGCGTCGAAACGGGCCGACAGCGCCTGGTAGATCCAGTCCGGCAGGTTCGTGCGCACGCGCACCGGCAGGCTCGCCGGATCGATCTTCGACACGTGCTCGAGCCACGCGGCCTCGGTGTCGGACACGAACGGCTTGAGCGCATTGCGGCCGAGCGTCTGCATCAGGCCGAGCAACGTCAGGCGCCGCGCGGGGCTGCCCGTGCCGCTCTCGGCCAGGTGCGAAAACTCCATCTTCCGGCGCAGCACCGCGAACACCGCCTCGGCGATCACGCCGCGCTCGGCATGGCCGAGCTTCGGGTGCGCGCGGAAGAACCGGCTCGTGGTCGCGTCGGCGGGGCCGGTGAACTTCAGCACCTCGGCCAGCAAGGTCTCGGTCTGGCCAATCAGGAATCCGTGCAGCTTCATACGCCCTCGCTCGTTTCGGTATGCGGTTGATCCGCGAAAATCCAGCGCGCCTCTTCCGGCGCCACCACTGCCCGGCCGTTCTCGAGGCGCAGGCGCCCCTCGACGAACCAGCGCACCGCACGCGGATACAGCACGTGCTCGACCGTCAGCACGCGCTGCGCGAGCGCGGCCGCGTCGTCGCCGGCGCGCACGGGCACCGCGCCCTGCGCGACGATCGCGCCGCTGTCGAGTTCAGGAATCACGAAATGCACGCTCGCGCCATGCAGCGCAACGCCGGCATCCAGCGCCTGCTGGTGCGTGTGGATGCCCTTGAAGCTCGGTAGTAGCGACGGGTGGATGTTCAGCAGCCGGCCTTCATATCGTCTGACGAAATCGGGCGTGAGGATGCGCATGAAGCCGGCGAGTACGACGAGATCGGGCGCGAAGCGGTCGATTTCGGCGGCGAGCGCCGCGTCGAAGCTGTCGCGGCTGTCGAACGACCGGTGGTCGACCACCGCGGTCGCCACCCCGTGCGACGCGGCAAAAGCCAGGCCGGCCGCGTCGGGCCGGTTGGCGATCACGGCGGCAACCTCGGCCGGCCAGCGCTCCTGCGCGCACGCGCGGACGATGGCCTCCATGTTGCTGCCGCGACCGGAAATCAGGATCACGAGTTTTTTCATCCGCGAATTTTACCATTCGCCCCCGCGTTTCCCCCCTTCTCGGCCGCCGGGCCGCCCGAACGTTTATAATCTTTTGCTTTGCGGCATCCCACCGCCCATTCCCCCGACGCTGCATCCGCTATCGTGAAAGTCTTCCGCGGCCTGCCCAACGCCGAGAGCCGCGCGCCGTGCGCGCTGACGATCGGCAACTTCGACGGTGTCCATCGCGGCCACCAGGCCCTGCTCGCGCGCGTGCGCGCGGCAGCGGACGCGCGCGGCCTGCCCGTGTGCGTGATGACCTTCGAGCCGCATCCGCGCGAATTCTTCAACCCGGCCGGCGCGCCGCCGCGCATCGCGATGCTGCGCGACAAGTTGGAAGCGCTGCGAGAACACGGGGTCGACCGCGTCGTCGTCGAGCACTTCAACCATACGTTCGCGAGCCAGTCGCCGCAGGCGTTCGTCGAACGCACGCTGGTCGGCGGGCTGCACACGCGCTGGATGATGGTCGGCGACGATTTCTGCTACGGCGCGAAGCGCGCGGGCACCTTCGACACGCTGAAGGCGGCCGGCGAGCAGTACGGCTTCGAGGTCGAGCAGATGGGCACGGTCGCCGGCAGCGACGGCACGCGCATCTCCAGCTCGGGCGTGCGCGCCGCGCTCGCTGCGGGCGATCTCGACGCGGCCGCGCAGGCGCTTGGCCACGGCTATGCGATCAGCGGCCACGTCGCGCACGGGCTGAAGCTCGGCCGCGACCTCGGCTTCCCGACCCTGAACCTGCCGATCGCGCACAAGCGGCCGGCGCTCGCGGGCATCTTCGTCGTGCAGGTGCACGGCCTGGGCCCCGCCCCGCTGCCGGGCGTCGCGAGCCTCGGGCTGCGTCCGACCGTCGACGATTCCGGCCGCGTGCTGCTCGAAGTCCACCTGCTCGACTGGCACGGCGACGCGTACGGCAAGCTCATCCGCGTCGAATTCCTGAAGAAGCTGCGCGACGAGGCGAAGTTCGACGATCTCGAGGCGCTGTCGCGCGCGATCGCGCTGGACGTCGCGAACGCGCGCGCGTACTTCATCGAGCGCGACCGCGCGCCGGGCAGCCGCGCGACCGGCTTCGCGACATCGGCGACCGACCGAATTAGCTGATCCGGCCGGTGGCGCCCCGCGCCGCACCCTCGCGCCGCACCCTCGCGCGCATCCCCGATTCACGACGCACGAGCGTCCCCCGATTTAGATAGCGATCCCATCATGAGCAACAAGAAAGCCGATTCGAAACCGCAGGCCAAGTATCCGGTCAACCTGCTCGACACGCCGTTCCCGATGCGCGGCGACCTGCCCAAGCGCGAACCGCAGTGGGTCAAGGAATGGGAAGAGCGCGGCATCTACGAGAAGATCCGCGCGGCCAGCCAAGGCCGGCCGAAGTTCATCCTGCACGACGGCCCCCCGTATGCGAACGGCGACATCCACCTCGGTCACGCGGTCAACAAGATCCTGAAGGACATCGTCGTGAAGTCGCGCAACATGGCCGGCTTCGACGCGCCGTACGTGCCGGGTTGGGATTGCCACGGGATGCCGATCGAGATCCAGATCGAGAAGCAGTTCGGCAAGTCGCTGCCGGCGGCCGAAGTGATGAGCAAGGCGCGCGCGTACGCGACCGAGCAGATCGAGAAGCAGAAGGTCGGCTTCAAGCGCCTCGGCGTGCTCGGCGACTGGTCGAACCCGTACAAGACGATGAACTTCGTCAACGAGGCGGAAGAGATCCGCGCGCTCGGCAAGATCATCGAGAAGGGCTACGTGTATCGCGGGCTGAAGCCGGTGAACTGGTGCTTCGACTGCGGCTCGGCACTCGCCGAGGCGGAAGTCGAGTACAAAGACCGCACCGACCCGACGATCGACGTGATGTTCGCGTTCGCGGAACCGGAAAAGACCGCGCAGGCGTTCGGCCTGCCGGCGCTGCCGCGCGCCGAGGGCGGCATCGTGATCTGGACCACCACGCCGTGGACGATCCCCGCCAACCAGGCGCTGAACCTCCATCCGGAAATCGTCTACGCGCTGGTCGACACCGAGCGCGGGCTGCTGATCATCGCGGAAGAACGCGTCGAAGCCTGCATGGCTGACTTCAAGCTGACGGGCCGCGTCGTCGCGACCGCGCCCGGCGTGAAGCTCGCGAACCTGCGCTTCCACCACCCGCTCGCATCGGCCCACCCCGGCTACAAGCGCACCGCGCCCGTCTACCTCGGCGACTACGTGACGACCGACACGGGTACCGGCGTCGTGCACTCGTCGCCGGCCTACGGTATCGAGGACTTCCAGTCGTGCAAGGCGCACGGGATGACCGATTCGGACTTCATCAACCCGGTGATGGGCGACGGCCGCTACATTGAATCGCTGCCGCTGTTCGGCGGCCTGTCGATCTGGGACGCGAACCCGAAGATCGTCGACGCGCTGAACGCAGCCGGCTCGCTGCTGCGCAGCGAGAAATACACGCACAGCTACATGCACTGCTGGCGCCACAAGACGCCGATCATCTATCGCGCGACGTCGCAGTGGTTCGCCGGCATGGACGTCAAGCCGCGCGACGACGGCAAGACGCTGCGCGAAACCGCGCTCGAAGGCGTCGAGGCGACCGCGTTCTATCCGTCGTGGGGCAAGCAGCGCCTGTTCAGCATGATCGCGAACCGTCCCGACTGGACGCTGTCGCGCCAGCGCCAATGGGGCGTGCCGATGGCGTTCTTCGTGCACAAGGAAACCGGCGAGCTGCACCCGCGCACGCTCGAGCTGCTCGAGGAAGTCGCGAAACGCGTCGAGCAGTCGGGCATCGAGGCATGGCAGACGCTCGACCCGCGCGAGCTGATCGGTGACGACGCGAACCTGTACGAAAAGAACCGCGACACGCTCGACGTGTGGTTCGACTCGGGCACGACGCATTGGCACGTGCTGCGCGGCTCGCACAAGGATCAGCTGCAGTTCCCGGCCGACCTGTACCTCGAAGGCTCGGACCAGCACCGCGGCTGGTTCCACTCGTCACTGCTGACCGCGTCGATGATCGACGGCCGCGCGCCGTACAAGGGCCTGCTCACGCACGGCTTCACGGTCGACGGCGAAGGCCGCAAGATGAGCAAGTCGCTCGGCAACGGCATCGACCCGCATGAAGTCGCGAACCGTCTCGGCGCGGAAATCATCCGCCTGTGGATCGCGTCGACCGACTATTCGGGCGAGCTCGCGATCTCCGAGGAAATCCTGAAGCGCGTGACGGAAGGCTATCGCCGCATCCGCAACACGCTGCGCTTCCTGCTCGCGAACCTGTCGGACTTCGACTTCGCGCAGCATGCGGTGCCGGTCGGCGAATGGCTCGAGATCGACCGCTACGCGGTCGCGTTCTCCGCGCAACTGCAGACGGAACTGCTCGGCCACTACGAGAAGTACGAGTTCCATCCGGTCGTCGCGAAGCTGCAGACGTACTGCTCGGAAGACCTCGGCGGCTTCTACCTCGACGTGCTGAAGGACCGCCTGTACACGAGCGCTCCCGATTCGCGCGCCCGTCGCTCCGCGCAGACCGCGCTGTACCACCTGACGCACGGGCTGCTGCGCGTGCTCGCGCCGTTCCTGTCGTTCACCGCGGAAGAAGCGTGGAAGGTGTTCCAGCCGGCCAGCGACACCGTGTTCACGGAAACCTACTACACGTATCCGGAAGTCGCCGGCGCGGCCGCGCTGATCGAGAAGTGGGCGCTGCTGCGCGACGTGCGCGGCAATGTGACGAAGGCGCTCGAGGAGGCACGCACCGCGAACCGCATCGGTTCGTCGCTGCAGGCGGAAGTGGCCGTGCATGCGAGCGGTGCACGCTACGACGCCCTCGCGAGCCTCGGCGAAGACCTGAAGTTCGTGCTGATCACGTCGGCGGCAACGGTCGTGAAGGTCGACGACGAAGCGCAGGAAAGCGTCGACGTCGCGGCGTCGAAGTACCAGAAGTGCGAACGCTGCTGGCACTACCGCGAGGACGTCGGCGCGCACGCCGATCACCCGACGCTGTGCGGCCGCTGCTTCTCGAACCTGTTTGAAAACGGCGAAAACCGGAGCGCTGCTTGAATATGGCGAAGACTGTGTCGAAACCGGCCAGCGGCGCGCTCGCGCCCTGGCTCGGCATTTCGCTGATCGTGATTCTGTTCGACCAGCTGTCGAAGATCGCGATCCTGAAAACGTTCGCGTACGGCGCGCAGCATGCGCTGACGTCGTTCTTCAACCTCGTGCTGGTGTACAACCGAGGCGCCGCGTTCGGCTTCCTGTCGACTGCGAGCGGCTGGCAGCGCTGGGCGTTCACCGCGCTCGGCATCGGCGCGACGCTCGTGATCTGCTTCCTGCTGCGCCGTCACGGCCAGCAGCGGCTGTTCAGCCTGTCGCTCGCGCTGATCCTCGGCGGCGCGCTCGGCAACGTGATCGACCGGCTGATCTACGGCCACGTGATCGACTTTCTCGATTTCCACCTCGGCGCCTGGCACTTCCCGGCGTTCAACCTCGCCGATTCCGCGATCACGATCGGTGCGGTGCTGCTGATTTACGACGAACTGCGTCGCGTGCGCGGCTCGCGCTGAGCGCGCATACTCGGTGTCGACGGCCGGCTTCGCGCCGGCCGTTCCGTTTGACCCTTGGAGGCCTGAGTTGGCACACGCAGAACTCGCAGGAAAACACCTCGTTCTCGGCCTGACGGGCGGCATCGCCTGCTACAAGATCGCCGAGCTCACCCGGCTGCTGACGAAGGCGGGCGCGACCGTGCAGGTCGCGATGACCGAAGCCGCCACGCAGTTCATCACGCCCGTCACGATGCAGGCGCTGTCCGGCCGGCCCGTCTACACGAGCCAGTGGGATGCGCGCATCGACAACAACATGGCGCACATCGACCTGTCGCGCGAAGCCGACGCGATCGTGATCGCGCCCGCGTCGACGGATTTCCTCGCGAAGCTCGCGCACGGGTTCGCTGACGACCTGCTGTCGACGCTGTGCGTCGCGCGCGACTGCCCGCTGCTCGTCGTGCCTGCGATGAACCGCCAGATGTGGCAGAACCCGGCCACGCAGCGCAACGCCGCGCAACTGCGCGCCGACGGCGTGACGGTGCTCGGCCCCGATTCGGGCGCGCAGGCGTGCGGCGAAGTCGGCGACGGACGCATGCTCGAACCCGAGGCGATCTATGAAGCGATCGTCGCGCACTTCGCGCCGAAGGTGCTCGCGCACCGTCGCGTGCTGATCACGGCCGGCCCGACGTTCGAGCCGCTCGATCCGGTGCGCGGCCTCACGAACCGCTCGAGCGGCAAGATGGGCTTCGCGCTCGCGCGCGCCGCGCAGCAGGCCGGCGCCGACGTGCATCTCGTCGCGGGGCCGGTCGCGCTCGACACGCCGTGGGGCGTGTACCGCCAGGACGTGCAGACGGCACAGCAGATGTACGACGCGGTGATGCAAGCCGTGTCCGACGCCGACATCTTCATCGCGGTGGCCGCGGTCGCCGACTGGCGCGTCGATCATCCGGCCGAGCACAAGATGAAGAAGACGGCCGACCGCAAGATGCCGGCGCTCGCGTTCGTCGAGAACCCGGACATCCTCGCGTCGGTCGCGGCGCTGCCCGATCCGCCGTATTGCGTCGGGTTCGCGGCCGAAAGCGGCGACCTCGACGTGCACGGCGACGAGAAGCGCAAGCGCAAGAACGTGCCGCTCCTGGTCGGCAATCTCGGCCCGCTGACGTTCGGCCGCGACGACAACGAAGTCGTGCTGTTCGAGGCGGCCGGCCTCACGCGCCTGCCGCGCGCCCCGAAGGACGAACTCGCGCACGTGCTCGTCGCGGAAATCGCGAAGCGCCTGCCGGACAACCGCCTGATCTGATCACCCGCGCGGCGGCCCGCGCCGCCGCGCCCTTCCCGACCGATTCGACGACCGCATGAAACTCGATCTGAAGATTCTCGACGCGCGCATGCGCGACTACCTGCCCGCCTACGCCACCACCGGCAGCGCGGGCCTCGACCTGCGCGCGTGTCTCGACGCGCCCGTCACGCTGCAGCCGGGCGAAACGACGCTCGTGCCGACCGGCCTCGCGATCCACCTCGCAGATCCGGGCTACGCGGCACTGATCCTGCCGCGCTCGGGCCTCGGCCACAAGCACGGCATCGTGCTCGGCAACCTCGTCGGCCTGATCGATTCCGATTACCAGGGTCAGCTGATGATCTCGACATGGAACCGCGGCCAGACCGAGTTCGTGCTGAACCCGTTCGAGCGGCTCGCGCAGCTCGTGATCGTGCCGGTCGTGCAGGCGCAATTCAACATCGTCGACGACTTCGCGCAAAGCGATCGCGGCGAAGGCGGCTTCGGCAGCACCGGCCGACACTGAACGACGCCACGCAAAAAAGGGGCCTCGCGGCCCCTTTCCTTTTCCGTGACCGTTCACCGATCGGCCGTCTGCGCAATCCGCGCGGGCACGAGCTCGCGTCGCCGCGCCTGCACGATGATCGCGTAGATCACCATCGCGACGAGTACGCCGAGCAGCACCGCCGACGATCCGACGGTGCCGAGCGCGAGTCCGCCCTTGGCAACCGGTTTCGTCAGCAGGTCGCCGACCGTCGCCCCGAACGGACGCGTGAGCACGAACGCGGCCCAGAACAGCAGCACGCCCGAAATGCGCGTGAAATAGTGGGCCAGAACGATCAATGTGAGCAGCCCGCCGATCAGCAGCGCGCCGCCGCCGAAGCCGAGGCCCGAGCTGTCCGCGAGGAAATCGCCGAGCGCCGTGCCGAGCGTGTTCGAGAACAGGATCGCGATCCAGTACAGCAGTTCGACCTTGCGCGTGCGGATCAGGTCGACCGACAGCGATTCGCCGCTCAGCCGCCATACCGCGAAGATCGCCAGCAGGATCGCGACGAGAATCGACGAGCCGGCGGCATAGCCGAGGCCGAGCGTCCGGTCCATGAAATCGGACATCGTCGTGCCGGCGGTGCTCGTCGCGACGATCACCGCCCAGTAGATCGCCGGGCGATACTGCGTGGTTCTGAGCTGGGCGCCCAGCGTCACGAGAAAGAAACCGAACAGCAGGATCGAGCTCACCGCATAGCCGACGTTCAGCGTCATCGACAGCAGGTCGCCGCCGGTCTCGCCGAGCGTCGTCGCGCAGATCTTCATGATCCAGAACGCGAGCGTGATTTCAGGAAGTTTGTTCATTCGAACCCCTTTTTACAGATGGCGACGGACTGGCCTGCGCCAGCCGCGGATCGCGGACAGGTTCGAATGTAGTCGCCGCCGGCTTAACAGAACCTTAGCGGTGTGGCGGCGCCGCGCGGCGCGCGCAGCCACGCGTCAACGCGCGTGCCGGTGCCGGTAGTGCAGTGCGTACGCGAGCGTCAGCAATACGACGAACACGACGCCGACCACCATCGTCATCCGGAATTCGCGCGTGAAAGCGGTCGTCAGCAGGATCGCGCCGACAAGCCCTGCACCGAGCAGGCTGCCGAACGGGTGCCCCCACATCCGGAACGCGAGCGCCGGGCCGCGATATTGCGCGCGAAAACGCAGGTGCGTGACGAAGATCATCAGCCATGTGAACAGTGCGCCGAACATCGCGATCGCCATCATCACGGTGAACGCGGTATCCGGCGACAGCGCGACCAGCACCGCCGCGACCGCGACGCCGCTGGTCGAGATCCACAGCGCCGCACGCGGCACGCCATTGTTGCCGAGCCGGCCGAACACGGCCGGCGCGAGCCGCGCGCGCGACAGGCTGAACATCATCCGCGTCGTCACGTAGAGCTGGCTGTTCATCGCCGACAGCGCCGCGATCAGCAACACGAAGTTGATCACGCCGGCCGCGTACGGCACGTGCGTCGCGGCCATCACCTTCACGAACGGGCTTTCGTCGGTGCCGGCCTGCGTCCAGGGCACGATCGCGAGCATCAGCGACAGCGTGAGCAGGTAGAACAGCACGAGCCGGAACACCGTCGAGCGGAACGCGCGCGTGACCGCATGCTGCGGATCGCGCGCCTCGCCGGCCGCGATCGCGACCGCCTCGATGCTCATGTAGCTGAAGATCGCGACGATCACCGCGACCCAGGTGCCCCATGGCCCTTTCGGCATGAAGCCGTCGTGCGCGGTGTAGTTCGCGAAGCCGATGCCCGAAGCCGCCGGCGCTGACCACACGAGATACGCGCCGAGCGCGATGAACACGACGATCGCCGCGATCTTCAGCAACGAGAACGCATATTCGACCGACCCGTACAGCGTGACGCTCGCGAGGTTCACCGCGATCAGCAGCGCGGAGAAGCCGATCACCCAGTACCAGCCGGGCACGGCGGGAAACCAGTACTTCATGAAGACGGCGATCGCGCTGATCTCGGTGCCGATCGCGAACACGACCGCGAACCAGTACGCATAGCGCACGAGAAAGCCCGCGAGCGGGCCGACGTAATGCTCGGCGTACGCACCGAACGAGCCGGCCGTCGGATGCGCGACCGTCATTTCCGCGAGCGCGCCCATCAGCAGCAGCGCGATCAGCGCGCCGATCGCGTACGAAACCAGCACGCTCGGGCCCGCGAGCCCGATCGCGAACCCGCTGCCGAGGAACAGCCCCGTGCCGATCGCGCCGCCGATCGCGATCATCGCCATCTGCCCCGACGTCAGCGCATGGCGCAATCCTAGTTCGCGCGCGACGATGTTGTCGAACGACCGTTGTTGTTGTGTCACCGCGTTACCACTCCCCTGCACCACCATCGCGCCACCGGCGCCCGATAAAGCGAAACGGCGCGGAAAACTTCCCGCGCCGTTCGCATGAACAACGAATTATCGCTTACTCGACTTCGACCGTCTCTTCGTTCGGCTTGTGCGGCGGATTCGCCAGCTTGTCGAACGACAACTGCACCTTGTCGTTTTCGTCGACGTCGACCGTCACGTGACCGCCATTGACGAGCTTGCCGAACAGCAGTTCATCGGCCAGCGCGCGACGGATCGTGTCCTGGATCAGCCGCTGCATCGGCCGCGCGCCCATCAGCGGGTCGAAGCCGTGCTTCGCGAGATGCTTGCGCAACGCGTCGGTGAAGAGCGCGTCGACCTTCTTCTCGTGCAGCTGCTCCTCGAGCTGGATCAGGAACTTGTCGACCACGCGCATGATGATTTCCTCATCGAGCGAGCGGAAGCTGATGATCGCATCCAGACGGTTGCGGAACTCCGGCGTGAACAGGCGCTTGATGTCGGTCATCTCGTCGCCCGTCTCGCGGCGCGTCGTGAAGCCGATCGTCGCCTTCTGCATCGACTCGGCGCCCGCGTTCGTCGTCATGATGATGATGACGTTGCGGAAATCCGCCTTACGGCCGTTGTTGTCCGTCAGCGTGCCGTGGTCCATCACCTGCAGCAGCACGTTGAAGATGTCCGGATGCGCCTTCTCGATTTCGTCGAGCAGCAGCACGCAGTGCGGCTTCTTCGTGACGGCTTCGGTCAGGAGGCCGCCCTGGTCGAACCCGACGTAGCCCGGCGGCGCGCCGATCAGGCGGCTCACCGCGTGACGCTCCATGTATTCCGACATGTCGAAGCGGATCAGCTCGATGCCGAGCGTGAACGCGAGCTGACGCGCCACTTCGGTCTTGCCGACGCCCGTCGGACCGGAGAACAGGAACGCGCCGATCGGCTTGTCCATCTTGCCGAGGCCCGCGCGCGCCATCTTGATCGACGCCGCGAGTGCGTCGATCGCCGGATCCTGGCCGAACACGACGCTCTTCAGGTCGCGATCGAGCGTCTGCAGCTTGCTGCGATCGTCCTGCGACACGCTCTGCGCCGGCACGCGCGCGATCTTCGAAATGATTTCCTCGATCTCGCTCTTGCCGATCGTCTTCTTCTGCTTCGACTTCGGCAGGATGCGCTGCGCGGCGCCCGCTTCGTCGATCACGTCGATTGCCTTGTCCGGCAGGTGACGGTCGGTGATGAAGCGTGCCGACAACTCGGCCGCGGCCGACAGCGCACCCGACGAATACTTGACGCCGTGATGCTCCTCGAAGCGCGACTTCAGCCCGCGCAGGATCGCGACCGTCTGCTCGACGGTCGGCTCCGTCACGTCGACCTTCTGGAAGCGCCGCGACAGCGCCGCGTCCTTTTCGAAGATGCCGCGATATTCGGTGAACGTGGTCGCGCCGATGCACTTGAGCGTGCCCGACGACAGCGCCGGCTTCAGCAGGTTCGATGCGTCGAGCGTGCCGCCCGAAGCAGCGCCCGCGCCGATCAGCGTGTGAATTTCGTCGATGAACAGGATCGCGTGCGGCCGTTCCTTCAGCTCCTTCAGCACCGTCTTCAGACGCTGCTCGAAGTCGCCGCGATACTTGGTGCCCGCGAGCAGCGCGCCCATGTCGAGCGAATACACCTGTGCGTTCGCGAGGATGTCCGGCACTTCGCCGCGCGTGATGCGATAGGCGAGCCCTTCGGCGATCGCGGTCTTGCCGACGCCGGCTTCGCCGACGAGCAGCGGATTGTTCTTGCGGCGGCGGCACAGCACCTGCACGACGCGCTCGACTTCCGGCTCGCGACCGATCAGCGGATCGATGCGGCCGTCCTTCGCCATCTGGTTCAGGTTCTGCGTGAACTGCGCGAGCGGGGTTTCCTTTTGCGCGTTCGCGTCTTCGCTTTCCGCGTTCGCGTCGGCCGACTTCGCGGCTTCGCCGCCGTTCGTCTTCGCGATGCCGTGCGAAATGAAGTTCACCACGTCCAGGCGCGTGACGCCCTGCTGCTGCAGGTAATAGACGGCGTGCGAGTCCTTCTCGCCGAAGATCGCGACCAGCACGTTCGCGCCGGTGACTTCCTTCTTGCCGTTCGACGTCGACTGGACGTGCATGATCGCGCGCTGGATCACGCGCTGGAAACCGAGCGTCGGCTGGGTATCGACATCGTCGGTGCCCGGGACGGTCGGTGTGTTGTCGTGGATGAAATTGCGCAGGTTCTGACGCAAGTCCTCGATGTTGGCCGCACACGCGCGCAACACCTCGGCTGCCGTCGGATTATCCAGCAGGGCCAGCAGCAGATGCTCGACCGTAATGAACTCATGGCGCGCCTGGCGTGCTTCCATGAACGCCATGTGCAGGCTGACTTCCAATTCCTGGGCAATCATGCTTCCTCCATCACGCACTGCAGCGGATGCCCGGCCTGCCGCGCATGGGTAACGACTTGCTCAACCTTGGTCGACGCGATGTCCCGCGTATAGACCCCACAAACCCCTCGCCCTTCACGATGGACCTTCAGCATGATCTGCGTGGCCGTCTCGCGATCCTTCTTGAAATACTCCTGTACGACCATCACGACGAACTCCATCGGCGTGAAGTCGTCGTTCAGCAGCACCACCTTGTACATCGAAGGCGGCTTGAGCTTCTGCTGCTTGCGTTCCAGGACGGTGCTGTCCTGCTTGTCCGGGATAATCGCCATACACCCATTCTAAACAACTCGGACAGGCCCGCAATCCTGCCATTACCCGACCGACCGGCCGGCGCCCTCCCTGGTTCCCGACGACTCGCGATCGTCTTCGTGCCATACGAAAGCCGGCTGCGGTGCCGGCTTTCACGCGTGGCGCGGAACACGAACCGTCAGGGGGAAACCGCACCGGACCGTCGCATCCGCATCCAGTATCCCACAAGCCGGGACGACTCGATCGCGTGTCACTCGAGCCTGGTATATGAGCCGATTATGCGACTTTTCAAGTCCGCGCGCTCGGCGGCATGCTGCAAAGCAAAGCCGGAAAAACCCTGAAAATGGGTTCTTTACAACGGCCCTCTAACCGTCTAAAAATTCCGCTTGACACTCAAATAAAGAGCGCCAACAATCAAGCTGGCACTTTTTTCAACTCGTCGGTTGGCGAAATGAAAGAGGCCGAAGGTGAGCTTGTGAGGGGGGAACGGCTGTATTTTCCGGTCGTTTAGCTTTTCGAGCGTGCTCGTGGTAAGTAGCAGCGACTGTGTGACAGGGGAAGTAGGAAAATGGCAACTGGTATCGTTAAGTGGTTCAACGACGCGAAGGGCTTCGGTTTCATCACTCCCGACGAGGGCGGTGAAGATCTGTTTGCGCACTTCTCGGCCATCAACATGCAGGGCTTCAAGACCCTGAAGGAAGGCCAGAAGGTTAGCTTCGAGGTCGTTCAAGGGCCGAAGGGCAAGCAAGCGTCGAACATCCAGGCCGCGTAAAGGCACCGGATATCAGACGAAGAAACCCGGCATTGCGCCGGGTTTCTTTTTTTTCAGGCCGGCCACGCGTTAATTCGATTGGCCGGCCTTTTCGTTCAATCCCGATAATTGAACACGTATTGTCTTGTCGCACGCGCAGATCGAATGCCGTCATACGCGTGAAACATATTCAATACTCGTTACACGACCTTCAGCGTGCCCATCATGCCGAGATCCTCGTGTTCGAGAATATGGCAGTGAAACATGCGCTCGCCGGGCATGTCCTGCATGACGAGCATCGTCACGATCTCGCCGCTGCGCACGTTCACGGTGTCGCGCCACGCGCGGAACGGTTCGCTCGTGCGCGTGCCGTCCGATGCGCGCTCGATCACCTGGAATTGCGTGCC
The DNA here is from genome assembly GCF_902833125.1 of Burkholderia sp. BCC1640. Taxonomy (NCBI): domain Bacteria; kingdom Pseudomonadati; phylum Pseudomonadota; class Betaproteobacteria; order Burkholderiales; family Burkholderiaceae; genus Burkholderia; species Burkholderia sp. BCC1640. The sequence goes on from NZ_CADFEF010000005.1 coordinate 207,787, forward strand.
GTGCAAATGGAACGGATGATCCATGTCGGTGGCATTGCGAATCGCCCAGCGTTCGACGTCGCCGCGGCGGCTCGTCAGCGTCGCACGGTGCGGCGCGTAGGTCGCGCCGTTGATCGTGAAGCGCATCCCGGCCGGGCGGCCATGCGCCGGGCTGTTCATCATCGCGTCCATGTCCATCTCCTCGCCGAACGCGACCTCCTTGTGCGCAACCGGTTCGCCGAGGGCAGGCACCGCGCGCAGCGTGGCCGGCAGCGCACGGGCGGCGGCCGGTGCGAACGTGACGTCGGCGAGTGGCAGTGTCGGATCGGGCGGCAGACTGCCGTGGCCGCCGTCGTGCGACATCGCCATCTTGCGGCGGTCGTATTCGGCCGCCTGCAGCACCGCGCGTGACGCGCGATCGCCCGCGCGCACCAGCAGTTCCGCGCGTTCGCCCGGCGCGAGCAGCAGCGACGTCACGCGGCGCGGCGCATCGAACAACCCGCCGTCGGTGCCGACCTGCTCGAACGCTCGGCCGTCGTCGAACGCAACGCGAAGGTAGCGCGCGCTGCACGCGTTCCACACGCGCCAGCGCTCGTCGCGCGCGACGTCGATCCGCGGCCGGCGCGCACCGTTAACCAGCACGAACTGGCCTTCGCGGCCGTTCATCCAGTCCATCATGTCGTTCGGCGGAATCGTGCCGTCGCGCGCGAGTTTCAGGTCGGACACGAACAGGTTGCGCTCGGGCCAGCCGGCGAGCGGATCGTCGGCGGCACGCACGACGAACGGGCCCGCCAGCCCGCGGAACACCTGCTCGGCGGTCATCATGTGCGGATGCGGGTGATACCAGTAGGTGCCGGCGCTTCCCTTCGGCAGCGTGAAGCGATACACGCGCGACGCGCCCGGCGCGACGGGATCGGACGGGTTGCCGTCCTGGTCGGGCGGCACCGGCAGGCCGTGCCAGTGGATCGTCGACGGCTGCGGCAGCTTGTTCACGAAGCGGATTTCGACCGTGTCGCCCTCGCGCACGTCGATCAGCGGGCCGACCACCGGCCCTTGCGTGCCCGCGCCGAACTGCCAGAACGTCGTCGGACGCGCACCGCGCAGCATCGGACGCGCAACCGGCTGGGCGACCAGCGTCGCGCGAAACGTGCCGGGCTCGCGGCTTTCGTTCGCGAGCGTGCGCAGCGACGCGAGCGGTGCGCCGGACGGCAGCGCATCGGCCGCCGCGAGCGCGGCTGGCGCCGGTTTCGCGTGCTGCGCGTGGTCCGCCATCCCTGACATGCCCGACATCCCCGGCATGTCGTCCATCTGATCCATGCCGGCCATGCCCGTATGACCGGCATGCTGCGCCCAGGCGGTGCGCGCAAACAGCGATGCCGCCGCGACGCCAATGGCGTGCGACAGGAAGGTTCTCCGTATCATCAATCGTTCCTCGTTATTCGTGCTGCGTCGCGCGGCCGTCGCGACGCTCGCGCCGGCTGGCACGGAGAAGCGCTCGTGCGCGACGCGAATCCTGATGCCCGCGTCATCATAACCGCAGCCCTCGGCGGAGGCGCGGCGACAGCAAGCGAGCGTCGATACGACGCAGCGCGCGGCCGGTCGGACGAACGGACCAGGATCGTCGAGCGTTTTCGACCGTCGCCGGGTGCTGCGGCGCCTCACCGCATTCACCGCAATCGGCGCCGACCGGCGGCCTTCGCCGCCCGCTTTCGCCACGTCACGTCGAGACAATTCGCCCCTGCTGCTCATCCCGCGATCGGCGTGCCGGGCCCCCCCGTGTGCGAACCCGCCAATTTTTCACGATGCGGAACAAGTCCCTGCGTTATAAAAATTCGTGGTGCACGGCACAAATTCGTTGTTTCGCGATGCCAAAAAACGTTCCGCAATACAAAACGCACGCGATAAGTAATTGTTTTTACATGATATTTTTTGTTTCGAGAAAGCGCTCTACGTGCACCATCGGGCGGGGCCGCGGACGTAGACTTTGTTCCATGCACTGACGCTTCGCCACGACGGTCGATACGGAATCCGGCGCAAGCAGCCAGTCGGGCCACGGCCGGACGAACCGGCGGGCGGCACAACAGAATCGCTTGTGATCAGAAAGGGAGAACGGAAATGAAGGGATTTCGCTTTGGTTCAGCGCTCGGGTCGTTCTACATCCTGCCGGGTAACGGCGGCTGGGAAGCGACGTTCGGCAACGCCCTGCTCGGCGCGTTCTCGTGCCCGGAAGTGGCGGCCGACCACATCTCCCGCGGCGACTGCGAGCAATTGTCCGAACTGGATACGGCCACGCTCGAAGTGCCGCACGAAATCGCCGAGTGGGAAATCGTGCACGTCTGAATGACACGCTCGCAACGAAAAACGCCCCGGGTGACCGGGGCGTTTTCATGTTCGGCGGAACGGCGAGCCGCCAGGCCCGCCGCATCGGCTGCCGCCGTTGCCGTGGCGCGCGCGATGGCGCGGCTGGCGTCAGGCGACTGCGTCGACGATGCCGTTCAGCGTTGCGCTCGGGCGCATCGCCTGGCTCGTCAGCTCGACGTTCGGACGGTAGTAGCCGCCGATCGCCTGCGCGCTGCCCTGCGCGGCCGACAGTTCTTCCAGAATGCGCGCCTCGTTGTCGGACAGCGACTTCGCGACGCCTTCGAACTGCGCCTTCAGCGCGGCGTCCTCGGTCTGCTCGGCCAGCGCCTGCGCCCAGTAGAGGCACAGATAGAAGTGGCTGCCGCGGTTGTCGAGGCCACCGACCTTGCGCGCCGGCGATTTGTTCTCGTCCAGGAACTTGCCGGTCGCCTGGTCGAGCGTCTTCGCGAGCACGAGCGCCTTCGGGTTCTGATACGCGTTGCCGAGATGTTCGAGCGACGCGGCCAGCGCGAGGAATTCGCCGAGCGAATCCCAGCGCAGGAAGCCTTCCTCGACGAACTGCTGCACGTGCTTCGGCGCCGAGCCGCCCGCGCCCGTTTCGAACATCCCGCCGCCGGCCATCAGCGGCACGATCGACAGCATCTTCGCGCTGGTGCCGAGTTCCATGATCGGGAACAGGTCGGTCAGGTAGTCGCGCAGCACGTTGCCCGTGACCGAGATCGTGTCCTTGCCCGCGCGGATGCGCTCGAGCGAGAAGCGCGTGGCGTCTTCCGGCGTCATGACGCGGATGTCGAGGCCGTTCGTGTCGTGATCCTTCAGGTAGCGTTCGACCTTCGCGATGATCTGCGCGTCGTGCGCACGTGCCGGATCGAGCCAGAACACGGCCGGCGCGCCGGTCGCGCGGGCGCGGTTCACCGCGAGCTTGACCCAGTCCTGCACCGGCGCGTCCTTCGTCTGGCACATGCGCCAGATGTCGCCCGACTCGACCGCGTGCTCGAGCAGCACGTTGCCGGCTTCGTCCGTGACGCGCACGACGCCGTCGGCCGGGATCTGGAACGTCTTGTCGTGCGAACCGTATTCCTCGGCCGCCTGCGCCATCAGGCCGACGTTCGGCACGCTGCCCATCGTGACCGGGTCGAATGCGCCGTGCTGCTTGCAGTCCTCGATCACGGCCTGGTAGACACCCGCGTAGCAGCGGTCCGGAATCACGGCCTTCGCGTCGTACAGTTCGCCGTCCGGGCCCCACATGCAGCCCGACTCGCGAATCATCGCCGGCATCGATGCGTCGACGATCACGTCGCTCGGCACGTGCAGGTTCGTGATGCCCTTGTCCGAGTTGACCATCGCGAGGCGCGGACGCGCTGCGTATTCGGCCTTGACGTCGGCTTCGATCGCTTCGCGCGTGTCGGCCGGCAGGTCCTTCAGGCGCGCGTACAGGTCGCCGATGCCGTTGTTCGGGTTGAAGCCGGCCTGCGCCAGCACGTCCGCGTGCTTCGCGAGCGCGTCGCGGTAGAACACCGACACGAAGTGACCGAACAGGATCGGGTCCGAGACCTTCATCATGGTCGCCTTCAGGTGCACCGAGAACAGCACGTCCTGCGCCTTCGCGTCGGCGATCTGCGCTTCGATGAAGCTGCGCAGCGCCTTGCGGCTCATCACCGATGCATCGATAACTTCACCGGCCTTCACGGCCGTCTTTTCCTTCAGCACCTTCTTCACGCCGTCGGCCGTCGTGAGTTCGATCTTCACGCTGCCGGCATCGGCGATCAGCGCCGACTTCTCGCTGCCGTAGAAGTCGCCTTCGCTCATGTGCGCGACGTGCGCCTTCGACGTCGCCTTCCATGCGCCCATCTTGTGCGGGTGCTTGCGTGCGTAGTTCTTGACCGACAGCGGCGCGCGACGGTCGGAGTTGCCTTCGCGCAGCACCGGGTTCACCGCGCTGCCCTTGATCTTGTCGTAGCGGGCCTTGACGGCCTTCTCTTCGTCGGTCGACGGCTCTTCCGGGTACGCCGGCAGCTTGTAGCCCTGCGCCTGCAATTCGGCGATCGCGGCCTTGAGCTGCGGCACCGACGCGCTGATGTTCGGCAGCTTGATGATGTTCGCTTCCGGCTTCAGCGTGAGCTGGCCCAGTTCGGCCAGATCGTCGGAACCCTTCTGCTCCGGCGGCAGGACGTCGGCGAATGCCGCGATGATACGGCCGGCGAGCGAGATGTCGCGCGTTTCGACGGCGACGCCCGACGAGCGCGTGAAGGCCTTGACGATCGGCAGCAGCGAATAGGTCGCGAGCGCCGGCGCTTCGTCGGTGAGGGTGTAGATGATCTTGGGCGAAGTGGACATGGTCGATGCGTTGCTACGTGAAAATTTGGGACTGAGGAGCGCCGACGGTAATCGGCGGGGAGCGACCGGGTCGATCGCGAAAGGGGCGTGCCGGCTAGCCGGACGGTGGTGTTGCGAGGGCCGTCATGTTCTACATTGCAGGGCGTGCGAGCCGCATCGCGGCGCCGCGGCCCGCATGCCGGACCGCCCTGCCAACAAACCTGCCGTTCATGAAATGCCCCGGCGCCGGCAGTAGGCGCCGGGGCTGCCGGCGGTCCGCCGGCCTGCCCCGGAAGGGGACTTACATGTTCTCGATCAGCACTTCGCCGAAGCCGGAGCACGATACCTGCGTCGCGCCTTCCATCAGGCGCGCGAAGTCGTACGTGACGCGCTTCTGCAGGATCGACTTCTCCATCGCGGCGATGATCGTATCGGCCGCTTCCGTCCAGCCGAGGTGGCGCAGCATCATTTCCGCCGACAGGATCTCGGAACCGGGGTTCACGTAATCCTTGCCCGCGTACTTCGGCGCCGTGCCGTGGGTCGCCTCGAACATCGCGACCGAATCCGACAAGTTCGCGCCCGGCGCGATCCCGATGCCGCCGACCTGAGCGGCCAGCGCGTCGGAGATGTAGTCGCCGTTCAGGTTCAGCGTCGCGATCACGTCGTATTCGGCCGGGCGCAGCAGGATCTGCTGCAGGAACGCGTCGGCGATCGAATCCTTGATGACGATCTCGTTGCCCGTCTTCGGGTTCTTCACGCGCATCCACGGGCCGCCGTCGATCAGCTCGCCGCCGAACTCCTTCTGCGCGAGCGCGTAGCCGGCGTCACGGAACAGGCCTTCCGTGAACTTCATGATGTTGCCCTTGTGCACCAGCGTGACCGACTTGCGATCGTTGTCGATCGCATACTGGATCGCCTTGCGCACGAGACGTTCGGTGCCTTCCGTCGACACGGGCTTGACGCCGATCCCCGAGGTTTCCGGGAAGCGGATCTTCTTCACGCCCATTTCTTCCTGCAGGAACTTGATGACCTTCTTCGCCTGCTCGGAGCCCGCGGCCCATTCGATGCCCGCGTAGATGTCTTCCGAGTTCTCGCGGAAGATCACCATGTCGATCTTTTGCGGCTCGCGCACCGGCGACGGCACGCCCTTGAAATACTGGACCGGGCGCAGGCATACGTAGAGGTCGAGCTCCTGGCGCAGCGCGACGTTCAGCGAACGGATGCCGCCGCCGACCGGGGTCGTGAGCGGCCCCTTGATCGACACCACGTATTCCTTCAGCACCTGCAGCGTTTCGTCCGGCAGCCACACGTCCGGACCGTACACCTTCGTCGCCTTCTCGCCCGCGAAGATCTCCATCCAGTGGATCTTGCGCTTGCCCTTGTAGGCATGCGCGACCGCCGCGTCGACGACCTTGATCATCACCGGCGTGATGTCGAAGCCCGTACCGTCGCCTTCGATATAGGGAATGATCGGCTGATCGGAAACGTTGAGCGAGAAGTCCTTGTTGACGGTGATCTTGTCACCGCCCTCCGGAACCTTGATGTGCTGATACGGCATGATCGACTCCAGTGACGTGGCTGAGCAGGTGATGCTGGTCGAAACTGCGCGCGCGGCGAGGTGGCCCTGCCACCCTCGTGACGGCAACAGCGAGCGCTATTCTAGCGCCCCAACCGGGGCCGGCGGCACGAAGCGCGACGCTGCGTATCAAGTCTTCCCTTATGTCTTATATAAGACAGAGGACTTGCCGTTCCGTATTATGCATTAAGATTCCGCCATTTGCCATAGACCGCCCGTCCCGCTTCCCGCGGCACGTCGGGCGGGCGCCTCGACATGACCCTGATCGCCCTCAACAAGCCGTTCGGCACGATTTGCCAGTTTTCCGCGCACGAGACGCGGCCGTCGCTCGGCGACTGGGTGAAAGCACCCGGCGTCTACCCGGCCGGCCGGCTCGACGCGGACAGCGAGGGCCTGCTGCTGCTCACCGACGACGGCGCGCTGCAGGCGCGCATCGCCGAGCCGCGCCACAAGCTCGTCAAGCGCTACTGGGCGCAGGTCGACGGCGCGCCGGGCCCGGCCGACCTGAAAGCGCTCGCGCGCGGTGTCGATCTCGGCGACTACGTGACGCGTCCGTGCCGCGCCGAATTCATCGAGCCGCCCGATACGCTGTGGCCGCGCAATCCGCCGATCCGCTATCGCGCCGCGATCCCGACCACGTGGATCGAACTCGCGATCACCGAAGGCAAGAATCGGCAGGTGCGGCGCATGACGGCCGCGATCGGCTTCCCGACGTTGCGTCTCGTGCGCGTCGGCATCGGCGCGCTCGACATATTCGCGCTCGGCATTGCACCGGGCGAAACAATCGCGCTGCCGCCGCGCGCCCCGTGGGATGGTTTCGCGCGCGCTGAATGACGCATTCCGGCCGCACGAATTTTTCGTCATCTTTTTCGTCAACCGCCTGCGAAGATCGCGCGTTAAACCACGCAGATGCCAACCTTAGCTATCCGGCATTGGCAGCCGAATCCGTGTTTGCGTCACGAAAGCGACGTTTTCATCGAATACGATTCGGCGCCCGCAGCGCAATGAGAAATTTCTCGAAGCGTCTGTCAACCGAAAGGTGGATGGCACCGTTAGACGACATGACTCCTATTGCCGGGTCATTTGGTTAATTAACTAAAGCTGAGGAACACAACATGAACAAACTGATCGCTGCTCTGGTCGCTGGCCTCTTCGCAACGGCTGCTTTCGCACAAGCTTCGGCTCCGGCCGCTCCGGCTGCTGCTGCTCCGGCAGAAGCTGCTTCGGCACCGGCTAAGAAGGCAACGCACAAGAAGCACCACGCTGCTAAGAAGCACCACGCAGCTAAGAAGGCAGCTAGCGAAGCCGAAGCACCGGCAGCTGCTTCGAACTAAGTAAGCAAGCTGTAATAACGCAGTCAAGAACACGCAGTCTTGCCGTTCTTACGGCGTTGAAAGGCAGATCACCGCGAGGCGATCTGCCTTTTTCTTTTTTGTGCCCGCCGGCGCGCTTCGCGTACCATGCGGGTCTCGTTTTCCCGATAGGAGCCCTGCTGTGCGATTCTCCCTGCGCTCGTCGCTCGGCCGCCTTGCGCGCGCCGCCTTGTTTCCCGCCGCGCTCGCCGTCCTCGCGCTCGGCATGCAGACCGCCCACGCGCAGATGCCGCCCGGCGCCAAGCAGCCGAGCGAGTTCCCGCGCGCGAAGCTGCGCGCCGGCATGTACGTGATCGACGCAGCCGTCGCCGCAAACGACGCCGACCGCGAACAGGGGCTGATGTACCGGTCGCAACTCGCGCCAAACGAAGGCATGCTGTTCGTGTTCAACGAGAACGCCGTGCACTGCTTCTGGATGAAGAACACGCTGATCCCGCTGTCGATCGCGTTCATCCGCGCGGACGGCACGATCACCGACATCGACGAGATGAAGGCCGAGACGACCGACAACCACTGCCCGCGCAACAACGGCGTCTATGCGCTCGAAATGAGCAAGGGCTGGTTCGCGGCGAAGGGCATCAAGCCTGGCATGAAGCTCGAAGGCCTGCCCAAGGCCCAGTAACGGCCATTGCCGCGGCGCCGCCGCACGTCGACCGAAGCCGGCCGCCCATTCTTGTGTTGGGCGCCGGTTTTTTTTCGCCGGCCGAGGGCGACGCGTGCCTTGATTCGGCCAATGGTGCCCGCATCTGCAAAAGCCACGGACAAGCGCTATGCTTTAAATCTCGCTAGTTCCAGCCCGGGCCGGTGCAACCGGCCCGCTTACGATCCGAACCACCAGGAGGTTCACGTGCCCCGCAAAACCCCCATCGAGCGCTATCGCAATATCGGGATCAGCGCTCACATCGATGCCGGCAAGACCACGACGACCGAGCGCATCCTGTTTTACACCGGCGTGAGCCACAAGATCGGTGAAGTGCACGACGGCGCGGCCACGATGGACTGGATGGAGCAGGAGCAGGAACGCGGCATCACGATCACGTCGGCCGCGACCACGGCCTTCTGGAAGGGCATGGCCGGCAACTATCCGGAACACCGGATCAACATCATCGACACCCCCGGGCACGTCGACTTCACGATCGAGGTCGAGCGCTCGATGCGCGTGCTCGACGGTGCGTGCATGGTCTACGACTCGGTCGGCGGCGTGCAGCCGCAATCCGAAACCGTGTGGCGCCAGGCGAACAAGTACAAGGTGCCGCGCATCGCGTTCGTCAACAAGATGGACCGCATCGGCGCAGACTTCTTCCGCGTGCAGCGCCAGATCGGCGAGCGTCTGAAGGGCGTCGCCGTGCCGATCCAGATTCCGATCGGCGCGGAAGATCATTTCCAGGGCGTCGTCGATCTCGTGAAGATGAAGGCCATCGTCTGGGACGACGAAAGCCAGGGCGTGAAATTCACGTACGAGGACATCCCGGCGAATCTCGTCGAGCTCGCGCACGAATGGCGCGAGAAGATGGTCGAAGCCGCCGCGGAAGCCAGCGAGGAACTGCTCGAGAAGTACCTGCACGACCATGAATCGCTGACCGAGGACGAGATCAAGGCCGCGCTGCGCCAGCGCACGATCGCGAACGAGATCGTGCCGATGCTGTGCGGCAGCGCGTTCAAGAACAAGGGCGTGCAGGCGATGCTCGACGCGGTGATCGACTACCTGCCGTCGCCGGTCGACGTGCCCGCGATCCTCGGCCACGACTTCCACGATCCGGAGAAGCCGGCGGAACGTCATCCGAGCGACGACGAGCCGTTCTCGTCGCTCGCGTTCAAGATCATGACCGACCCGTTCGTCGGCCAGCTGATCTTCTTCCGCGTGTATTCGGGCGTCGTCGAATCGGGCGACACGGTCCTGAACGCGACGAAGGACAAGAAGGAGCGGCTCGGCCGGATCCTTCAGATGCATGCGAACGAGCGCAAGGAAATCAAGGAAGTGCGCGCGGGCGACATCGCGGCGGCGGTCGGCCTGAAGGAAGCGACGACGGGCGACACGCTATGCGATCCGACCAAGCCGATCATCCTCGAGAAGATGGAATTCCCGGAGCCGGTGATCTCGCAGGCCGTCGAGCCGAAGACGAAGGCCGACCAGGAAAAGATGGGCCTCGCGCTGAACCGTCTCGCGCAGGAAGATCCGTCGTTCCGCGTGCAGACCGACGAGGAATCCGGCCAGACGATCATCTCGGGGATGGGCGAGCTGCACCTCGAAATCCTGGTCGACCGGATGAAGCGCGAGTTCGGCGTCGAGGCGACGGTCGGCAAGCCGCAGGTCGCGTATCGCGAAACGGTGCGCACGACGGCGACCGATGTCGAGGGCAAGTTCGTCAAGCAGTCGGGCGGGCGCGGCCAGTACGGGCATGCGGTGATCACGCTGGAGCCGAACCCCGGCAAGGGCTACGAGTTCCTCGACGAGATCAAGGGCGGCGTGATTCCGCGCGAATTCATCCCGGCCGTCGACAAGGGCATCATCGAAACGCTGAAGAGCGGCGTGCTCGCGGGCTACCCGGTCGTCGACGTGAAGGTGCACCTGACGTTCGGCTCGTACCACGACGTCGACTCGAACGAAAACGCGTTCCGGATGGCCGGCTCGATGGCGTTCAAGGAAGCGATGCGCCGTGCGAAGCCGGTGCTGCTCGAGCCGATGATGGCAGTCGAGGTCGAGACGCCCGAGGACTTCATGGGCAACGTGATGGGCGACCTGTCGAGCCGGCGCGGCATCGTGCAGGGGATGGAGGACATCGCGGGCGGCGGCGGCAAGCTGGTGCGCGCCGAGGTGCCGCTTGCCGAGATGTTCGGCTATTCGACGTCGCTGCGCTCGGCGACGCAAGGTCGTGCGACGTACACGATGGAGTTCAAGCAGTACGCGGAAACGCCGGCGAACGTGTCGGAAGGCGTGATCAACGCGAAAGTGAAGTAAGCGCGGGGCGCGCGCCCTGCTGCGCGCAGACCTCAGGCCCGTCCGGTTCCGGACGGGCCTTTTTTTTCATCCGTCCAACGCGGCACGGCCGGTGGCCGACGCCCCGACGCCGTTTCTGATCGGCACGCCAGGCCATTTTTGCGCATGCCACAATGCATCGCGATTCGTCCGATGGAACCACCCCGATGCCGCCCACTCCTGCCCTGCGCTGCCTGCTGATGCTGTATGCCGGCCTGATCGCCGCAAATGTCGCCGTCTGGCTGTGGGCGCTCGCGGTGCTGCACGACCATCCGCTGCTGCTGGGCACCGCGGCGATCGCGTACGGCCTCGGGCTGCGTCATGCGGTCGACGCCGATCACATCGCCGCGATCGACGTCGCGACGCGCAAGCTGATGCAGGACGGCCAGCGTCCGGTGACGGTCGGCCTGTTCTTCTCGCTCGGCCACTCGACGATCGTGGTCGTCGCGACGCTCGGCATCGCGCTGAGCGCGTTCGCGCTGCGCGACAGCTTCGACGCATTCCGCGAGATCGGCGGCACGATCGGCACGGCGGTGTCCGCGACCTTCCTGCTCGTGCTCGCGTGCATGAACCTGGCGATCCTGCGCGACGTGTGGCGGCGCTATCGCAGCGCACCGGACGCGGCTCACGGCGCCGCGCACACGCATCGCGCGAACGGCCTCGTATCGCGACTGCTGCGCCCGCTGTTCCGGTTCGTGTCGAAAAGCTGGCACATGTATCCGGTCGGCGTGCTGTTCGGCCTCGGTTTCGATACTGCAACAGAAATCGCGTTGCTCGCGATCGCGGCCACGCAGGCGAGCCACGCGCTGCCGATCCATTCGGTCATGCTGTTTCCCGCACTGTTCGCGGCCGGCATGACGCTGATCGACTCGACCGACAATGTGCTGATGATCCATGCGTACGGCTGGGCGATGGACGATCCGCGGCGCAAGCTGCTCTATAACGCGAGCATCACGCTGCTGTCGGCGGCCGTCGCACTGGCGGTCGGCGGGATCGAGGCCGCCGGCCTGCTCGCCGACAAGCTGTCGCTGACGGGCCCCGTACGCGATGTGCTCGACGCGCTTGGCGCGCGCTTCGGCGCGATCGGTTACGGCATCGTCGCGCTGTTTCTCGTCGCCTGGATCGCGTCGATCCTCTGCCATCGCTGGCCGCGCGCTGCCGACACGATGGCGCGATAGACGTAGTCAGACGTTTCATTTCGGAAACAAAAAGCTCACGACGGCGTATCACGCGCTGTCACGCGATACGTGCGCGCCTTGCGCCACGGACACGGCCGGCCGTTGGCACGAATCTCGCAGTTAGGGATTCGCACGGCGGGCCCGCGGGCCGATTCGTGTTCCCGGCTGGCCTCCGACGCCAGTCCGACACGCATCGGCCGCCGATACGACAATGCATCGTTGCTGGTCCCCTGCATCACACGTTGATGGTCGCGCGTGACGAGGCATCGCGCGCATCGGGGAGATCAATAATGAGCAGAACGAATCAACTGTCCCGCGCGGCGGGACGGTGCTATCGCACGACCCTGCTGGCCGCAGCCGCGTTTGCGTGCTGCTGTTCTTACGCGATTGCTCAGGACTCGATGCCCGACGTCGCGTCCGACCCGACCGCCAGCGCAGACCCCGTCATGATGCTCGCCGAGGACTCGGCGTCCTGCGCCGCAGGTCCGGCTGCTTGCGCGGTACACATATATGCCGGCCGCGGCGCTGTGGGCAGCGGTGCCGGAAGTACCTCTGGCGGTATCAGTCCGGGGAACAGCGGGAATGGCGGAAGCGGCGCCGTCGGGCCTGCGGGCGTCGGTGGATCGATCGGGGCGACATCCGGTGGTACGAGCGGAACAGGTCGTAGCGGCGGTGCATCAGGCAACGGGGGTAAAGGTGGCGGGACCTCGGGTAACGGCACTTCGGGTGGTGGTACCTCGGGTGGCGGCTCCTCGGGTGGCGGCTCCTCGGGTGGCGGCTCCTCGGGCGGCGGTTCCTCGGGCGGTGGCTCGTCGGGTGGCGGCTCCTCGGGTGGTGGCTCGGGTGGCGGCTCCTCGGGTGGCGGCTCCTCGGGTGGTGGCTCCTCGGGTGGTGGCTCCTCGGGTGGTGGCTCCTCGGGTGGTGGTTCCTCGGGCGGTGGCTCCTCGGGCGGTGGCTCCTCGGGCGGCGGCTCCTCAGGGGGCGGCTCCTCGGGTGGTGGCTCCTCGGGTGGTGGCTCCTCGGGCGGCGGCTCCTCGGGTGGCGGCTCCTCGGGTGGGCATGGGGGCGGTGGTAACGGCGGTGGTAACGGCGGCGGCGGTGGTGGTCACGGTAATGGTGGCGGTGGCGGCAACGGCGGTCACGGTAATGGTGGCGGTACCGGCGGTGGCAGCGGCGGTGGCAGCGGCGGTGGCAGCGGCGGTGGCAACGGCGGTGGCAACGGCGGTGGCAACGGCGGTCACGGTAATGGTGGCGGCAGCGGCAGCGGCAACGGTGGCGGCGGCAGCGGCGGTACCGGCGGTACCGGCGGTGGCAACGGCGGTCACGGTAATGGTGGCGGCAGCGGCACCGGCGGCGGCGGCGGCAGCGGCAGCGGCAGCGGCAGCGGCAGCGGCAACGGTGGCCACGGCAACGGCGGTGGCAACGGTAATGGCAACGGGAGCGGCGGCGCCGGCAACGGCGGTGCCAACGGTGTCGGGAACGGCAATGGCGGCGCCGGCGGCAACGGCGGATCGGCCGGTGGCCATGGCCACTGATCGACGCATCGCCTGACCCGGTACGGTCAGAGCATTTCGAGCGCGCGCTTGCTGCGCGGCGGACGGAAATAGCCGTCGAGTTGCGCGCGCTCGTCATCGCTCAACACGAAATCGAGCGCCGCGCGATTGTCGCGAACGTGTTCGATCCGCGACGCCTTCGGGATCGCGAATACACCCGGCCGCGCGAGCACCCAGGCAAGCGCGACGCGCATCACCGACACACCGCGTTGCCGCGCGATCTCGTCGAGCGGCGAACGCTTCGGCAGCCGCCCGTGATCGACCGGGCTGTACGCCATCGCCGGCATCCGGTGCTCGGCGAGCCATGGCAGCAGGTCGAATTCCGCGCCGCGCCGCGCGATGTTGTAGAGGATCTGGTTGGTCGCGCACGCGCCGCCGCCCGCCTCGTCGACGAGTTCCGCCATGTCGGCCGTATCGAAGTTGCTGACACCCCAATGGCGGATCTTGCCCGCGCGCCGCAGCGCCTCGAATCCCTCGACCGTCTCCTCGAGCGGCACCGAACCACGCCAGTGCAGCAGGTACAGGTCGAGACGGTCGGTACGCAAACGCTTGAGGCTCGCTTCGCACGCGGCGACGACGCCACGCCGGCTCGCATGATGCGGATACACCTTGCTGACAAGGAACACGCCGTCGCGCAATCCGGTCAGCGCCTCCCCGACGAGCACCTCGGTCGCGCCGTCGCCGTACATCTCCGCGGTGTCGACCAGCGTCATCCCGAGCGCGATTCCTTCGCGCAATGCGGTGATCTCGTCCGCGCGACGCGCGGGCCGCTCGCCCATTTCCCACGTGCCCAGGCCGAGCTTCGGAATGGTCTCGCCGTCCGGCAGGACGACCGTGGCGATCGTGTCTGTCATGCGCTCCTCGCTGCGGATTGGTGGCCGCGCACCCGCGGCCGTGGCATCGAATACGACGCATCAGTGTAGTCAATCGGTGCGGCGTCCACCCGCTGCACGGCAAAAACCGGATATAACGGCGCCGCATGATGACTTAGAATGGCCGGCAATCTGATCGATACCCATTCCATGAAGGCACCCACGGACGACCGCTGGCAGGACCTGCGCCCCGACCCCGAGAACGATACGCCGCTCTACCTGCAGCTCGCCCGCAAGCTCGGCGACGCGATCCACGACAATCGCTGGGCGGCCGGCGAGGCGCTACCGTCCGAACGCGTGCTGTCCGAAGCGCTCGGCGTGTCGCGCATCACCGCGCGCAAGGCGATCGCGCTGCTTGTCGAGCAGGGCTTGATCCGCCGCACGCAAGGCGCCGGCAACTTCATCCAGCCGCGCTACGAGGATCCGCTGTCGCGGCTGTCGAGCTTCAGCGAGATGCTCGAGCGCCGTGGCTTCAAGCCGAGCTCGCAGTGGCTCGAACGCGAGATTCAGCCGGCGAACCGCGACGAAGTCATCCAGCTCGGCCTGTCGCCGGCCGCGTCGGTTACACGGCTGAAACGCCTGCGTCTCGCCGACGGCATCGTGATGGCCGTCGAGAACTCGACGTTCCCCGCCACGCTGATTCCCGATCCGCAAGCGATCGGCGGTTCGCTGTACAGCTATCTCGAAGCACGCGGCACGCCGATCGTGCGCGCGCTGCAGCATTTCCGCGCGGTCAACGCGACCGACGAGATCGCGCAGCAGATGGGCATCGCGCCGCACGACGCGCTGCTGCTGATCACGCGAATCGGCTATACGGCCGACCAGCGCGCGATCGAGCTCACCGATACCTACTGCCGCAACGACTACTACGACTTCGTCGTCGAGCTGCGCAAGTAATGCGCGCGGCGCCGCCGGCGCTCATCGCCAGCGCGCTTCGTCCGTGCCGAGCGGCACGGGCGGCCGCGTGAATCGCGACGGTGTCGCCGACAGGCGTTCGGCCGGACGCACGGCATCGATCACGCCGAACGGCGAAGCGGTCCGGTCGATCCGGTCACGCACGTCGTCGAACGTGAAATCCGGTGCATGCAGGCCATCCGGCACCGTGCCGAACGATTGCAACCAGCGCCCCGTCTGCGCGAGCGACAGCCGCACGTGCCAGCTCCCTCCTTCCGTCGCACGGCGCGCGAGCGCGATCATCGCGCCGAACGCCGCGAGATAACCCGTCGCATGATCGAGCGCCTGGCACGGCAGATGGCGCGGCCCGTCCGCGTGCGCGGCATGTTGTTCGTGCCAGGCGATACCGCTCGCCGACTGCACGAGGCTGTCGAAGCCGCGCCGCATCGACCACGGCCCCGCATGCCCGTACGCGGATACCGACACGCACACGATGCCGGGCCGCAATTCCGCCAGCGCCTGCGGCGAGAACCCGCGCGCCGCGAGCGCGCCGGGGCGATAGGCCTGCAGGAATACATCGGCATCGCGTGCGAGTTCGCGCAGCGTGGCAACGCCGGCCGCCTCGCGCAGGTCGATCCACGTCGAATGCTTGCCGCGCCCGTTGTCGATCACGAGCGATGCGATGTTCGGCAGGTGCGGACCGTTGACGAGCAGCGTCTGCGCACCGTGCGATGCCAGCGTGCGGCCCGCGACCGGCCCCGCGATGATGCGCGTGAGATCGAGCACGCGCACGCCCGCGAGCGGCTGGTCGGGCTCGCCGCGGCCGATCGCCTCGACGGGTGTGTCGCCGATCCGCTCGATCTCGAACAATGGCAGCGACGCGAGCGCGCGTGCCTGATCGTGCGCCGCCCATTCGTCAGGGGTTCTGATCAATGCCGCGCACAGGCCGGCCTCGGCCAGCGCGGTATCGAGTGCCGCGCCGTCCCACGTGCGGATCGCGGCCGCAACGTCGTCACGCTGCGGACCGCAGCCCAGCACGTCGAGAATCCCGTGCAGGTGATGCGGAAAGTTCGCATGCAGCTGGATCCAGCGTCCGTCGCGCGTGTCGTAGAAGCCCGTCACCGGATGGCGCGGCTCGGGCGGCAGGCCGTCGTCCACGCGCAGGTAGCGTTCGCTCCGGAATGCGACGAGCGCGTCGCGCATCGATACGTCGACGCGCTGCGCGATGCCCGTGCGCAGCCGGTGGCATTCCGCCGCCGCGAGCCCGGCTGCCGCGATCGTCGCCGCGGCGAGCGTGCCGACGTGGAACGTCGACGGCAGCGTCGGGTCCTGCCCCGTCACGACCGCGCGGGCCAGCGCGCCGGGTTCGCCGTGCGCGAGTTGCCACAAGCGGGTCAATGCGAGTTCGGGTGTCATGGTGGAAGCGAACCGTTGAGGAGACGGAATCGAGTCTAGAATTCGCGACGGGCGCGATCAATCTTGATTGCGCGAATCAATGCATAACGAATAGTTGTAGCCGGGCCGCGCTTCATGCGCCCCGACAGGAGCGATCGGCATGACGTCCCTCAGCGCGCCTGAAGCCGCCGGCATCCTCGGTGTCAGCGTGAGCACCCTTTACGCGTATGTGAGCCGCGGCCTGCTGCACTCGCTGCCCGACGGCGCGAGCAAGCGCCGCCGCTACGACGCGGACGAGGTGCGCCTGCTCGCACGCCGCCGCGCCGATGCGAAACGCGCGGGCGGCGTCGCCGAACGCTCGCTCGACTGGGGCGTGCCCGTGCTCGAATCGCGGATCACGCAGATCGCCGACGGCCGCCTGCACTATCGCGGCGCCGATGCGATCGCACTCGCGAACGACGCAACGCTCGAGGAAACGGCCGCACTGCTGTGGAATTGTCCGCCCGCGCGGCTTGGCGCGACATCGCTCGCGTCGACCGGATTCGACACCGCGCAGTGGGACGACTGGGCTCGCCGCTGGGCACATCTCGCGCCGCTCGAGCGCACGCTGGTGCTGCTCCCCGCCGCGGCCGCGTCGCTGCCGCGCCTGTGGGCGCAGGGGCGCGACGCGCAGTTCGACGCGGCCACGCTGCTGCTGCGCGTGACGACGGCCGCGCTGGCCGGCATCGCGCCGGGCGACGCGCCCGTGCATCGGCAGCTCGCCGCGGCATGGCGGCTGCGGCGACGCGACGAAGCCGACCTGCTGCGCCGCGCGCTCGTGCTGTGCGCCGATCATGAACTGAACCCGTCGACCTTTGCGGTGCGCTGCATCGCGTCGACCGGCACTCACCTGTTCGGTGCGATCGCGGGCGGGCTCGCGGCGCTGTCGGGCCCGCGCCACGGCGGCGAGACGTTCCGCGCGGGCGCGCTGCTCGACGAAGCGGCGCGCGCCGCCGATCTCGACCGCTACCTCGCGCTGCGCGTCGCGCACGACGAACGGGCGGACGGTGCGCGCACCGCGCTGTCCGGTTTCGCGCACCCGCTCTATCCCGACGGTGACCCGCGCGCCCGCGCGTTGCTCGACGCGCTGCACGCGATGCTGCCCGACCGGACGCCGCTACGCATGGCCCGTGCGCTCGCCGCGCGCGTCGAGGCGGCGACCGGCCTGCGACCGTCGATCGATTTCGCGCTCGCGGTGCTGGAACGCACGCTTGCGCTGCCGGACGGCGCCGCGTTCACGCTGTTCGCGGCCGGCCGCACCGCGGGCTGGATCGCACACGCGCTCGAACAATATGCGGACGGCAAGCTGATCCGGCCCCGCGCGCGCTACATCGGCAGCGACGCGGCTGCCTGACCACGGCCGCCGCGCCATGCGGCGGCGAACCGTCGCCACGCGATCGGCTCGGCCTGCGGGGCCGGCGCCGCCTGCGGGCCAAACGCGAACACCGCGCCGCCCGCCGCCGCGCTGATCCATACGCGCATGCCGGGCAGCAGGGCCAGCGTCTCGCCGGCGCGCAGCCAGTGATCCTCGGGCCGGCCCTCGATCGTCACCCACAGATCGCCGTCCGCGACCTGCAGCGCGGTGCGATCGACGATCCGCCACCGCCCGGCCGGCTCGTTGCCGTCCATCTCGAAGAGTCGCAGTTCTCGCATGGCCGCCTCCGGGTCGCGTGGGTTCGATGACACCAGTATTTCGGACAGCGGCAACACACGGACAGATACGCCTGCAGACACTTTCGGCTGAACTGTACCGGTCGGCTGACGGACGGGCGTCCGGCGCACGCGTTGCCGATCCTGCGTGCAACGGCGGCTTTGCCTACAATGGCGGCTGTCCCGCGCCCTCGGTCCGTCCCCATGTTCCAACGCCCGCCCGCCGCCGCTCCCGGCGAAAAGAACCTCACCGTGATGCTCTGGCTCGTTGCGACGGGCTTCTTCATGCAGACGCTCGATGCGACGATCGTCAACACGGCGCTGCCGTCGATGGCCGCGAGCCTCGGCGAATCGCCGTTGCGGATGCAGTCGGTCGTGATCGCATACTCGCTGACGATGGCGGTGATGATTCCCGTCTCGGGCTGGCTCGCCGACACGTTCGGCACGCGGCGTGTGTTCTTCAGCGCGATCCTGGTGTTCTCGCTCGGTTCGTTGCTGTGCGCGAACGCGCATACGCTGTCGCAGCTCGTCGTGTTCCGCGTCGTGCAGGGGGTGGGCGGCGCGATGCTGTTGCCGGTCGGGCGGCTCGCCGTGCTGCGCACGTTCCCGGCCGAACGCTACCTG
Organism: Burkholderia sp. BCC1640; assembly: GCF_902833125.1. Classification (NCBI taxonomy): domain Bacteria; kingdom Pseudomonadati; phylum Pseudomonadota; class Betaproteobacteria; order Burkholderiales; family Burkholderiaceae; genus Burkholderia; species Burkholderia sp. BCC1640. The sequence continues at coordinate 226,574 of NZ_CADFEF010000005.1, forward strand.
GCCGCGTTGTCGTTCGTCGCGGTACCCGGGCTGATCGGTCCGCTGATCGGGCCGACGCTCGGCGGCTGGCTCGTGAAGATCGCGTCGTGGCACTGGATCTTCCTGATCAACGTGCCGGTCGGCATCGCCGGCTGCGTCGCGACCTTCTACTCGATGCCCGACGCGCGCAACCCGGCCGTGGGCCGCTTCGACCTGAAGGGCTATCTGCTGCTGACGATCGGGATGGTCGCGATCTCGCTGTCGCTCGACGGGCTCGCCGATCTCGGCATGCAGCACGCGGCCGTGCTCGTGCTGCTGATCCTGAGCCTCGCGTGCTTCGTCGCGTACGGGCTGTACGCGGTGCGCGCGCCGCAGCCGATCTTCTCGCTCGAACTGTTCAAGATCCACACGTTCAGCGTCGGCCTGCTCGGCAACCTGTTCGCGCGAATCGGCAGCGGCGCGATGCCGTACCTGATCCCGCTGCTGCTGCAGGTGAGCCTCGGTTATTCGGCATTCGAGGCCGGGCTGATGATGCTGCCGGTCGCGGCGGCCGGGATGTTCTCGAAGCGGATCATCACGCGGCTGATCACGCAGCACGGCTACCGCAAGGTACTGCTCGTGAACACGATCATGGTCGGCGTGATGATGGCGAGCTTCGCGCTGATGCGCGACACGGTGCCCGTGTGGGTGAAGGTCGTCCATCTCGCGCTGTTCGGCGGTTTCAACTCGATGCAGTTCACCGCGATGAACACGCTGACGCTGAAGGATCTCGGCACCGGCGGCGCGAGCAGCGGCAACAGCCTGTTCTCGCTCGTGCAGATGCTGTCGATGAGCCTCGGCGTCACGGTCGCGGGCGCGCTGCTCGCCACCTTCACCGGAATGCTGCGCACGGTGACGCCGAGCAACACGCTGCCGGCGTTCCACGCGACCTTCATCTGCGTCGGGATCATCACGGCCGCGTCGGCGTGGATCTTCGCGCAGCTCGCACCCGAGATCCGCGGCCGCGCGCAGCACAAGACCGATCCGTCCGAGCGCGCGTGACGCACGACGCGCGCCGTGCCGGGAAACCCCACGACGGCGCGCCGCGCACCATGTCGGTGCAGCATGGCTGCGCAGCGCGGCGCCCGGCGACCGCGACGGGGCATCCGCACGGGGCCCGATGCCGTGCATGCTTCTTGCTCGCCTATTCTGTAGGTAAACTGGCAGTCTTCCTTCGGCCGACATCATGAGCATGATCGACATCGATCCACCCGGCTTTCAGCCGCCCCGCCCCGTCGCCGGCGACGACGGCAAGCGGCGCACCGTGCTGTACGGTGCGTACACCGTGTTCAGCGTGTTCCAGCCCGTTTTCTCGGTGTCGCACCGCCGCGCGATCGGCTACCACGCGTCGCTGCGCGCGCACGACGAGGACAGCCGCCAGGTCGCGTCGCACGAGGTGTTCACGCAGGCGGCGCGGCGCGGCGACCTGCTCGAGCTCGGCCGGCTCGCCGAATCGCTGCATCTCGGCAACTTCCACGCGTTCGACAGTCACGACGAATGGCTCTTCCTGAGCCTGCATCCGGCCGCGCTGATGGACACCGTCTACGGCGACGCGCTGCTCGCGAACCTGAAGGCGCTCGGCCTGCCGCCGCATCGCGTGGTGCTCGAAGTGCCCGAGCAGGCGGGCGGCGAGACGCCGCGCTATGCGGCGATCGTCGACGGCCTGCGCAAGGCCGGCTTCCTGATCGCGCTCGGCGGCTTCGGCGCGAAACATTCGAACATCGACCGCGTGTGGCACCTGCATCCCGACATCGTCACGCTCGACCGCGGGATCCTCGCCCAAGCGAGCGAACACTCGCATCTCGAACGCGTGCTGCCGGGGCTCGTGTCGCTGCTGCACGAATCCGGCCAGCTCGTGCTGATGGGCGGGCTCTCGACCGAGCGCGACGCACTGATCGCGCTCGAATGCGATGTCGATTTCGTGCAAGGGCAGTACTTCGCGGGGCCGAGCGTCGACCCCGTGCAGCCGCAGGCCGCTGCGGGCTGCATGGATACGCTCTCGGCCGCGTTGCGGCTGCGCGTCGCGCAACGCGAGCACACGCAGGCCGAACGCCTCGCGCCGTATGTCGCCGCGCTGGAGGAAGCGAGCCGGAAGCTCGTCGCGGGCGAATCGCTGATCGACGCCGCCGGCGCCGTGCTCGGATTGCCGGAAACCGCGCGCTGCTTCCTGCTCGACGCATCGGGCCGCCAGATCGGCGACAACGTGCTCGCGCGCGGCAGCGTATCGCAGCGGGCGAAACGCTTCCGGCCGCTGCTGCATTCGGAAGGCGCGAGCTGGGAGCGCCGCCCCTACTTCATCCACGCGATGCGCGCGCCGGGCCGCGTGCATCTGACGCCGCCGTACCTGTCGATCAACGAAGCGCACCTGTGCGTGACTGCGTCGATCGCCGCGCCGGCCGCGACCGGCATGCAGGTGCTGTGCGTCGACATCAACTGGGAAGCGGCGCTCAACCGCGAATGAGTTCGCGCGCCGCGCTCATGCGGCGCCATCGATGGCGTCGTCCCGGCGCGCGATCAGCCGATGCACGCGCTTGCCGGACGACGCGCTGACCACCTCGTGCTCGTCGATCACGTGCATGCCGGGGCCGAGCGCCGCGTGCATGCGCGCCGAATCGAGCGGTGTGTACAAGCGGCCGCGCTCGTCGCGCAACGCGCCGTTGCCGGCCACCCGCCAGCTCAGGTACAACGTGCCGCCGGGCATCAGCAGCGCGGCCAGCCGCGCGGCCGCCGCGGCGGCATCGGCCTGCTCGAGATGCATGACGACCGTCTCGCACAGCACGTTTCGAAACGCGCCGGACGGCACGCCCGCGAGCGCCGGCAGCGCGGCCAGTTCGAACGTCAGCGACGGGTGACGCAAGCGTGCCTCGGCGAGCAGCGCCGCGCTCGCATCGTAGCCGCGCACGTCGAATCCTTGCGACGCGAGCCACGCAGTGTCGCGCCCCGCGCCGCAGCCGACGTCGGCGGTCGGCCCCGGCGAGAAATACTGCTCGAGCAGCGCATACATGTCGTCGGGGGCGGCCTGGTCGAGCCAGTCCTGCGCGTATTGCGCGGCATGGGCTTCGTAGGCATCGAGAGTCGGGCGATCCACCATGGCGATTGCTCCGCGTACGCGTCCTGTCGTGCGACGCATCCCGCATCTTAGCCGTTGCGCATCGCGCGTGGTGTGGCGCGGGGTCCTATGCGACCGGCACGAGCCACGCAGCGGCCGTGGCGGCCGGACCGGTCGAGCATGCACCGAACCCGCAGACCGGCGCGGCCGGCGTGTCAGACGTGCGAGTGCACGCCGCCGTGAACCGGGCCCGCGCGCCGCTCGACTTCGCGGCGCACGTCGCCGCGCAGGCCCGCGAAGAACGCGACTTCGGCGACGACGAACAGCGGCCCGACCATCAGGCCGACCAGGTCATCGACGAACGCGGGCTTGCGCCCCTCGAACCAGTGTCCGACGAACTGCACGATCCAGCCGACCACGAACGCGCCGACGCCGATCCCGAGCCATTGCGCGGTCGGCAGCACCGCGAGCGTCTGCGCGGCCCACAGGCCGAGCGCGAACAGCGCGGTCATCACCAAGCCGAAGCGCAGGTCGAGACGCAGGTAGAACACCGCGAACGCCACCGCAAGCAGCAGCGCCGGCGACAGCGCGACGCCCGCCAGCACGCCGATCGCCGGCCGAGACAGCAGCACCTCAACCGCGAACACGATCATCGGAATGCCGACCAGATGCGTCGCGATGTTGCGCGCGTCGCGATGGTAGGCCGCATATTGGGAAAGATGATCCTCGAGCGTCTTCATGGTGTCTCCAGAACGATCATTGGGCGCTATGATGCGCGTCACGCCCGACAACCTCTGTCAGCTACCCGACATCGCGTGTCCATGCCCTCGCCGCTCGCCCCGTACCTGCCGCAGCTCGAAGCGCACCCGTGGTTCGCCGCGCTGCCGCCCGCGTTGCGCGAGGCGTTGCTCGCCCGCGCCGCGTTGCGGCACTTGCCGGCCGGCCAGACGCTGTTCCGCCGCGGCGACCCGCCGTGCGGGCTGTATGCGGTGCTGGCCGGTTCCCTCACCATAGGCGCGGTCGATCCGCAGGGCAAGGAAGCGCTGCTGACGGTCGCCGAACCCGTCACATGGTTCGGCGAGATCGCGCTGTTCGACGGCCAGCCGCGCACGCACGACGCGATCGCGCTCGACGACACGCTGCTGCTGCACGTCCCGCAGGCCGCGCTGCTCGCGATGCTCGACGCGACGCCGCAATACTGGCGGCAGCTCGCGCTGTTGATGGCGCAAAAGCTCCGGCTGAGCTTCCTGACCGTCGAATCGATGAGCGTGATGCCGGCCGCGCAGCGGCTTGCCGCGCGGCTGCTGATGATCGCCGACGGCTACGGCGGAATCAGCGCCGGCCGCACGCGCATCCGGCTGTCGCAGGAAAAGCTCGCGGCGATGCTGTCGCTCACGCGGCAGACCACCAACCAGCTGCTGAAGGCGCTGCAGGCCGACGGCATCGTGCGGCTGCATGTCGGCGAAATCGAACTCGTCGACGTCGACGCGCTGCGCCGCGCGAGCGGCCTGTCCGACGGTACGCACTGACCGCACCCCGACGACGCCGCACAATCACCGCCACGCCGCATTCCCGCCGTCATCGCATTGCGCTATCGTGGCGGCTCGTTCGCCCTCCGCGCATCCGCTCTTGAACACGTCCACCGTCACCACTCCGTCCCGCCATGCGTGGCCCGTATTCGTCGCGTTCCTGCGGCTCGGCCTCACGTCGTTCGGTGGCCCCGTCGCGCATCTCGGCTACTTCCGCGACGCGTTCGTCACGCGGCGCGGCTGGCTGACCGAGCGCGCCTATGCGGATCTCGTCGGCCTGTGCCAGTTCCTGCCGGGGCCGGCGAGCAGCCAGGTCGGGATGGCGATCGGCCTGTCGCGCGCGGGCTATGCGGGGATGTTCGCCGCATGGCTCGGCTTCACGCTGCCGTCCGCGCTGCTGATGATGCTGTTCGCGCTCGGCGTCCACGCGACGGGCATGCCGGTCGCGGCAGGCGCGCTGCACGGGTTGCGCATCGTGTCGGTCGCGGTGATCGCGCAGGCGGTGTGGGGCATGGCGCGCACGCTGTGCCCGGATGCGCGCCGCGTCACGCTGATGGCGATTGCGGCCTGCATCGCGCTGCTTGTGCCGGCCGCGTGGGTGCAGGTGGTCGTGATCGTCGCGGCAGGCGCCGCCGGTCTCATGCTGTTGCCGCAGCCCGAGCGCGGCGCCCACGATCCGTTGCCGCTGCACGTGTCGCACCGCGCGGGCGTGCTGTGGCTCGTACTGTTCGCCGCGCTGATCGTCGTGCTGCCGGTCGCGGCGAGCGCGCTCCACTCGAACACGCTCGCCGTCGTCGACGCATTCTTCCGCACCGGCGCGCTGGTGTTCGGCGGCGGCCACGTGGTGCTGCCGCTGCTGCAAGCGGCCGTCGTCGCGCCGGGCTGGGTTGGCGAGTCGGCATTCCTGGCCGGCTATGGCGTCGCGCAGGCCGTGCCGGGGCCGCTCTTCACGTTCTCGGCCTTCCTCGGTGCATCGCTGCGCGACGCCCCGAACGGCTGGCTCGGCGGGACGATCGCGCTGATGTCGATCTTCGCGCCGTCGTTCCTGCTCGTCGCGGGCACGGCGCCGTTCTGGGAACGCCTGCGCCGCAGCACGCACATGCAGGCCGCGCTCGCGGGCGTGAACGCGGCGGTCGTCGGGCTGCTGCTCGCCGCGCTCTATCACCCGGTGTGGAGCGACACGATCGTGTCGCCGCGCGACTTCGCGGCCGCGCTCGTCGCGTTCGTCGCGCTCGTGTTCTGGCGCGTGCCGCCGTGGGCCGTCGTGATCGCGAGCGCGGCGCTCGGCTGGTTGTCGGGGATGATCGTCTGATCGGGTGAATGCCGCGCGTCGACTCACGCCCGCCGAAAACAAAAAAGCCCTCGTGACGAGGGCTTTTTTTGGGGGTGTGCCGCGCGCCGCGGAAGCGCGCAGGATGCCTGTCCCGTGACAATAAAGTCTGGAACGTTTCGCAATTAAGTTTGGAACGCACCAACCTCGCACATGCGCAGTTGGAACAGGAAATCATCGGCCTCTTATATCAAATTTCACATGAAATTCTCGCGACCCATAAGCAGTCGCGTATTTCCCCTGTGCCATCTGCGTTTTCAGCCTGACATGAAATCTCATTGAAAGCAAATTTCCTGACTTTTTTGTTCATCTGCGCAATCGCAGTGGGCGGGTAAAGACGATCACACCGCTAGCGTTACGTTTGCGGAAAGCTCTGGGTTGTCGACGAGATCCACCGCGAGGTCAGCCGTTCGTTAAGTGTCGCTACACGACGTCGTCTGCGAGGCGACCAGACGTGGTGGCGGAGAACAAAGACAGATGCAAAGATCGTCACTGAGCGCTGCCTGCCGGCCATCGGGACCGGTGGTGGAAATCCGCGGGCCATCGCACGCGATTTTCCCGACGGTTTTGCAGACTGGACAAAAGACGGGATCATCTTCGTAGGCTTGCTCGCGACCGTTTATCAGGTCAGCCCCATCCCCACCCTGCACCACTCCGCCAACGGTTGTCAGATCGCCCTTCACAATGTCATAGCGCGGCATTCCTCCACCTCCTCCTTACTTCGCGGCACCACGATAGTGGAAGCTGTTCAGCCACCTGAAAATACGGTTCGCTGGTCTCCGCGTTCCAGTTGCGTCCGAAGTACATCCCGGCCAGCGCGACAGCCCACACGACGGCTGTATGTGAAATCGTCGCGGACAACCCGAGCAGCACTGCCTGCCCGACCGTCCCGCGGATCGCGACGATGAAGGCGGCCATCATCGTTTTCGAATGGCCCGGCTCGAGGCCGTGCAAGGCGCCCAACAGGATCGCACTGGGGATGAACAGCCAGGCGTTGGACGCACCTTGCTGAAGAAGTGTAGAAAATTCCGTCATGGCGGACTCTTACAGGTATTTGGTAATTGCCTTCAACTCGGTCAGCGCGGCGTCCGCCGAACCGCCTTCGTGAATGGCGTGATTGATGCAGTGATCGATGTGATCGTGAACGAGTACCTGCTTTGCATTCCCAACCGCACTCTCGACCGCCTGAAGCTGCTGAGCGACGTCAATGCACGGACGGCCTTCTTCGAGCATGGCGATCACGCTTTTCAGGTGCCCTTCGGCACGTTTCAGCCGCTTGATGATGTCTGGATGCGATTCGTGGATCGTCATAAGGTCCCCCCTGTCGGATGCATGTTGGATCGAAATTCGGGAGGGAACGAGTTGTTCACGAGGTCGGGTCACCACGCTGGCTACATACCTATCCCCCTGGATAGGATGATACACTGTCGCCGCGTTATCCGGCAGGCCCATACCTAACCGCCGCCGGTTGCGTCATTGAATAGTCAAACCCGCTCGGTTACCCAAGGATGACTCTCGACGATCCGGTGAAGGTACTCGCGTGGCCGCAGCGCCGCCCTTCGGCCAGCGAACTGCACTCGGCCTTTCCCGCCGAATGGGACAGCATGGAACGCGAACTGGAAGGCGCGCTGCAGACGCGCGACCCGAGCCGCCTGCATCGCCTGCTGAACGCGGAGGCGCCGTCGGCCAGGCGCCGCGTACGCGGTACCCCCGGCCGCAAGGAGAAGCAGGCGCTCGCTCGCGCCGCGGTTCGCCAGCAGATGGCGCGCGTTGCCCTCCAGCGCTATGCGACAGCGCTTGCCACTGGCCGTACGTCGGGCAAGATCCGATTCAACCTGTTCAACGGTTGGCTCACGCAGCGCCTGCTGTTCCGGCGCGGCCTCGAGCGGAAGCCGGTTTCAATGACCTGGTTCCGGCTCCTCTGGCCACTAGTCTGGCAAAAGCGCTATCTGATGCCGCTCGTCGAGCCCAAGGGAATCTACTGCTTCTATTCGAAGCAGTTCGTCCGCCAATTGAAGGAAATCATCGGGGGACGCGGCTGCCTCGAGGTCGGCGCGGGAGATGGAACCCTGACGCGGTTTCTGCGGGAGGCCGGCGTGCGCGCAACGGCCACCGACGACCATAGCTGGGCACACCGGATCACGTACCCGGATTCCGTGATCCGGATGGACGCGCATATGGCTCTGCACGAATACCCGTCGGCCGTCGTGATCTGCTCGTGGCCGCCGGCCGGCAACGACTTCGAGCGCGAGATCCTACGGAGCGACGACGTCGACATCTATCTGGCGATCGTCAGCGTCCATCGCGCGGCGAGCGGTAACTGGCACGACTACGAACAGCAGACCCGTTTCGCGCTGGAGCGGCGGCCGGATCTCGCACGGTTGTTACTGCCGCCCGAACTCGGCTGCGACGTGCTGCTGTTCACGCGCCGGCCCGCTGCGGCCGCGTGACCGGATCGCCCGCCGCGCGGGTTTGTGCGGGCCACCCGCAATCTCGGAACGAAATCTTCTGGAGTTCAACGTGCTGGACGTCTTATCCAATCGAACCTATCGACACCTGTTCCTGGCTCAGGTCATCGCGCTCGTCGGTACGGGGCTCGCGACCGTGGCGCTCGGGCTGCTCGCCTATAACCTCGCTGGCGCGAACGCGGGCAGTGTTCTCGGCACGGCCCTCGCGATCAAGATGGTCGCGTACGTTCTGATCGCACCGGTCGTCGGTGCATTCGCCAACCGCCTGCCGCGACGCGCGTTCCTCGTCGCGATGGATCTCGTGCGTGCGTTCGTCGCACTGTCGCTGCCGTTCGTCACGCAGGCATGGCAGATCTATGTGCTGATCTTCCTGCTGCAATCGGCGTCCGCCGCCTTCACGCCGACGTTTCAGGCCACCATCCCGGACGTGCTGCCGGATGAGAAAGACTACACGCGCGCGCTGTCGCTTTCGCGCCTCGCGTACGACATGGAAAGCCTCGTCAGCCCGATGCTGGCGGCGGCCCTGCTCACCGTCATCGGGTTTCACTGGCTGTTCGGCGGCACCGTAATCGGCTTCCTCTGCTCGGCCGCGCTCGTGGTGTCGGTCCGGCTGCCCCAGTCGCGCGCGGTGCAGGTGGTCGGCAGCATCTATGCAAAGACCTTCCGCGGCATTTCGATCTACCTGCGCACACCGCGGCTGCTTGGCCTGCTCGGCTTGAATCTGGCGGCTGCGGCGGCAAGCTCGATGGTCATCGTGAACTCGGTTGTCTATGTCGAGGGCAAGCTTGGGCGCCCGAGTTCGGATGTTCCGTTCGCGCTCGCCGCATTCGGCTTCGGCTCGATGCTGATGGCCCTGATCCTGCCCAAGCTCCTGGACCGGCGCCCTGACCGGCCGGCGATGCTGCTCGGGTCGTCCATCATGGCCATCGCGCTCGGCGCCGGCATGGTCATCTCGACACTCGGCGGCCACTATGAGTGGCACGCGTTTCTCGTGACCTGGTTCGTGATCGGTCTCGGCTATTCGATGACGCTGACGCCGAGCGGCCGCCTGCTCCGCCGTTCGGCCTCCGCGGCGGATCGTCCGGCAGTCTTCGCCGCGCAATTCTCGCTGTCGCACGCGTGCTGGCTGATCGCCTATCCCGTGGCAGGGTTTCTCGGCGCCAGGGCAGGCATGCCCTCGACCTTCGGCGTCCTCGGGCTGATGACGGTGCTTGGGGTCGCGCTGGCCTGGTGGGTATGGCCTCGCGTGGATCCCGACGTCGTTGAGCATGAACACGCGGCAGCGGAAGACGACGCGCATTTCGCCGAGGGCGAGCAAACCGGGCCCAATACGCATCAGCATCCGTTCACGATCGACGACAAGCATTCGAAATGGCCGGGCCGGCGGACATAATCCCTGGTGCGGACAAGCCGCCATATCGTTAGGCATCCCGGATCGAACCTCTCGACTCCGGGTGCCGATCTTCAGAAGCGGTGGCGAATCCCCAGATTAACGCGAACCTGAGATGCGCGTCCCGCGTCGATGTCGGTCGCGCCGATCACTGCCTGTGCTTCGCCCGCTCCGTTCCGACCTGCCGCATGCGTGTAGCCGAGAATCGCGTAGATGTCCGTACGCTTGCTGAGCAGATAATCCGCACCCAGACTGACCTGATGATAGCGGGCCGACGAATCGCCCGACGATTTCAGGTAGTTGTAGCTGATTTCCGTCTGCACGGTCGGGGCCGGCATCCACACGCCGAACACCGACGCATTCCGGTACACCTCGGTGCGATTGAACGTCGAGATCGCATCGGAGGCGTAACGCGAATCGCTGTAATAGGCGCCGACCGTGACGGTCGAGATCACGTACTGCGCGGCGATCCGGTAGATGTCGATCGACTTCGCCGACGCGTACGCCGCGTTCACCGAGCTGTTGAACAGTGTATCGGCCGACGACGTGCCTCGGCTCGACACGGACGGATTGCCCCGGTCGATATGCAGATAGCCACCCGCGACGGTCGCGCTTGCCGCGCTGAACGCTAGCGCCGCACTGTAGGACTGCCCCGAAGCGACCGACCCGGCGACTCCGCCGAACCCGTACATCAGCGAGCCGGTGAAACCGGCTCGCGCCGGGCTCGTCCATTTCACAGCATTGTTGAAGCGCGCGCTGCTATCGGCGTTGTCGACGTCGCCCGGCGACGTGAACGTCTGGCCGAGATAGCCGTCACCCTGGATCGGCTGAACGAGATCCGTCAGCGGGTCGTACACGCGGCCCGCGGTCAGCGTGCCGAACGTGCCCGACTTGAGCCCGACGTAACTCTGGCGCCCGAACAGCCGTCCACCCTGATTCATCTTGCCGGTATTCAGGTTGACCCCGTTCTCGACCTGAAAGATCGCCTTGAGGCCGCCGCCCAGATCCTCGGCGCCCTTCAACCCCCAGCGCGAGCCGGACAGGCTGCCGCTGTTCAGACCGACCTGTGTCGACTTTCCGCCGCTGTTGTGCGTATAGACGATGCCGTTGTCGACGATCCCGTACAGCGTGACCGTGCTTTGCGCGTGCGCGGCACCGCTCAGCGCCGCGATCGTTGCGATGCTCGGCGGCAGGCGCCTGCTCATGTGCAAAAGAATTTTCATCGCGACAGGTTCCTCAAAGATATTTCAGCCACCAGATGTCGCGACGACGCTGCTTGAGGCGCGCGAACCAGCGAACAGGGATGTAGAGCGGAACGACAAGCAGCAGCCACCACAGCCAGATGCCCGACAGATGGTCGAAGCCGTAGTACTTGCCCTGATTCGCGCCCCAGACGGCAAACGCGATCAGATAAAGCGCCTTCAGCACGTACAGGTGCAGCAGGTAAAAGAACATCGGTGCACCGCCCAGCGTCGCAAGCATCGGCATCGCGCGCGTGTCCTGGATTTTCTCGAACCACGCGAGCAATACGAGGCCCAGACCGAGGGTGGGCAGCAGGAACATCAGCGACGGCGGATACTTGCGCGCGCTGAAGAAGCTCATCAGCGTGCGCACGGTATCGCCCGTGTGCACCCAGGGCTTATCGCCGTAAAAGTTCAGGTAGCGGATCACGAAGAACGCGGCGATCAGGCCAACGCCCCATTTCATCAGGCGATCGGTACGTGTTTTCGTGTCGACGGTCTTGGCGAACCATGGCCCCATCGCGTAGCCGAGCAGGATCACGCCGATCCAGGGCAGCACCGGATAAGTTGTCCGCGCCCGTGTGATCCCGCCGAGGTCGATGAAGACGCGCTGGTGCAGGATCGACCACGGCACGAACAATGGCGAATCAGGGCCGAGCACGATGCCGTCGGTCAGGTTATGACCGAACACGATCGCTGCGCCGATCACGATCTGCCACGGTCGCGGCAGATGAAGCAGCACCGCGAGCGCCATCATGCAGATCCCGATGCACCAGATCACCTGGAGCCAGAGCGTCTTCGGCGGGAATTCGGCAGTCCACGCGAAACAGACGAACGTCAGTTCGAGAAACACGAGGAACAATCCGCGCTTGAGCAGGAACGTGGAAGTTTCGCGCGGGCTGTGAGATTGCCCGTACAGATAGGCGGACAGCCCGGTAAGCAGAATGAACACCGGTGCACAAATTTCGCTGACCATGCGCGTCAGGAACAGATCGGGCGAGATGGTCAACGCATCCATCGGGTCCGTTACCTGCCGATGCAGGAAAAACGTCTCGCGGACGTGGTCGACGAGCATGCACAGCATCACGAAGCCACGCAGTGCGTCGATCGCGAGAAGGCGTGTTCGTGTCTGCACAGTCGGTACGGCGGCGGATTGCGTGGCGATCGTGTCGCCGCGCGTGGAAAATCCGGATAAGATATTCATGTGTGCCTCGCACAAAGGACAAGGTCGGACATCGGTTGGGAAACGCTCGCCGGGACGGGCGAACGGCAAAGCTTGCCGCGAGATCAGCCGTGCGGACGGAACAGGCGCGTGTAGAAGCCGTCTGCATGCACCTTGATGACGACGTCCTGATCACCCCGATTGCGCCAGTACCATCCGTGCGTGCCGTCGAACGGCGCCGTGAATGCCCCTTGCGCACCCGTCTGATCGGCTGCTTTCCAGTAGCTGGTGAATGCCTTGCCGGCATTCGGACGCTCGCCGTGCATATCGACGTTCACCGGGCCGCCGACGGCCTCCCAGCGAAACACGAAGTGATCGCCTTTAACCATCTGCGCTTTGATCTCCGCACCGGCGTTGGGCGGCAACACGAGCTCCATGTCGTCGCTCCGGTAAGCCGTCGTCTTGCTGATCGTCTGCCGGTTGGGGACGGGAAACTCGTCGGCGGCGATCGTCGACTCCGGCACGGGTGACCTAGCGCTGGTGCCGGCCATTTTCGTCAGACCGAGCAACCCGCCGACTCCGGTCACATCGACGCCGCGCTCGGCGGGCAGCACGAAGAGCGTAAGAATGGCGGCTGCCGTCACGAGCGCCGTCACGGTCGCTTTCGCGAGAGTCTGATTCGATACTTCGATGCTGCTCATGTCATACCCCACTGGGAAGGAGGAACTGCATCAACTGGAAACCGGTCAGCACGAATCCAGCGGTCATCAGTGCCGTATTCGCGGCGACTGCCGTGCGGGTGAACGACGGCGAACGCCGCCACGCATTCATTGCGAGCAGGATCAGGCTCAGCGCGAGCAGTTGGCCGGTCTCGACACCAACGTTGAACGCGATGATGTTCGGCACCCGGCCGTCCTGCGACAGTGCGAGTTCCTGCAGCTTGGTCGCCAGACCGAAGCCGTGACAAAAGCCGAAGATCAGCACCGCCGCTTTCGTGTTCGGCTGAAACCCGAGTACCGCGCGAAATGCGCCCAGGTTGTCGAGCGCCTTGTAGGCGACAGACAGACCGATGATCGCGTCCACCAGATACGGATTCGCATGGATGTTCGCGATCACGCCCACGAGTAGCGTCGTGCTGTGTCCGATCGCGAACAGCGTCACGTACTGGCCGACGTCCTTCAGGCGGTACAGGAAAAAGATCACGCCGACCAGAAACAGCAGATGGTCGTAACCAGTGACCATGTGCTTCGCGCCGAGATAGATGTACGGAACCAGATTGATGCCGGCGCTGCCCTCAATGAATGCCTTGTCGTCGTCGGAGACGCCGTGCGCGCGTGCAAGAACCGCCGCGCACGCGAGGCCGGCGACGACGAACCATTTCATCCATGCGACGCATGTATCGCGTCGCGCAGTTGCATCGAGTGTCGTGCTCGTCACGTCGTCCTCCCGGCGTCTATTTGACTTTGAATCGGGCGCTGACCTTGGTCGTGCCGTCCGCCATCGTGAGCAGCGTGGTGACCTTGGCGCCGGGCTTGACCGTCACACCTTTCGCGCGCAACTGGTTGCCCGATACGGACGCGATCGACGCTTCCTGCTTGCCGTCTGGATTCGTCACGGTTAGTACGCCTTTCACGTTGTGTGCGTCCACGGGGGCATCGTCATCAGTCAGATACAGGTCCACGGTGCCGTTGCCGGAAACCATCTCGACTGCCACGAGCCCCGCATCGTCGACCAGGCCGCCGTGCTGGGGCATCGGCACGCCATGTGCCCACGCGTGGGTCGCAAGCAACATGCAGCCGAGCCAGGCGGCCGTCTTGAAGAGTGCATTCATGTCGTCCCCTTATTTCTTGTTCAGGCGCGCGATTTCGGACGCGGGCAGCGTCGACGGCGGGCGCGGCAACGGCGTCGCACCGCTCGACTGGTTGAATGCCAGCGTCGAGCTGAAACTTTTGATCGCGTACTTCTCGGTCACGTTTTCCGTGTTGATCCGCTCGCCGGGCGTGCGGTCGCGAAACTCGACGCCCACCACATAGATGCCTTTCCATGGCAGCGGGAACGACACCTTGCCCTCGCCGTCGGTCGTGCCGAGGTAATCCCAGCCCGACGCCGACGACATCGTCACCGGCTTGTTGGTGAGCGGCTCTTTCTGATAGAACACCTGGAACTGTGCGCGACCACCGTCGACCACGCCGGTCGGCACGATGTCGAGATCCAGTTCAGGCGCACGCGGGCGCAGATCGCCGACCCAGCGCGTCGCAACTGTCCAGTAGGTGTCGACCACAGCGCCTTCGTCGTGCAACTTGAAGATCGGATACTTCTGATCGACCGCGATCAGCGTGTCGTCCTTGCCGACTTTCTGCGCGACATCGAAGAAGTCGCGATGCAAGGTCATGTCGAGCGGCTTCTCGCCGTCCTTGGTGACCAGCTTGCCCTTGAGCGCGCGGAAACGGTCCATGCCGCCTGGCGTCACTTCGAGCATGTTCTTGTCGTACTCGCCGTAGTAGAGCTTGAATGCATTGCCGGCAGTCGGTTCGAACCAGATCTGATGGGCAAAAGCCCCACCTGTTGCGACAGCCAAGCCGATACTGATTGCCAGCGAGCGGATGCGAGTTGCTTTCCTTTTCGAGTTCATTGCTATGCAGTCCATATCAAATGATCCATGAAATCACCTGAAAAACATGCCGTGATCCGTACGTTCAGGTGCGAGGGATGCCGATTCTGAAGTCGGCAAGACAGTACATCTATGATGAAACGGCGGTTCTGGATGGTAGACGTCGTTGAAGAGTCGATCGCGCCGGTCTGACTGTCGCTAGCCTTGCGGTTCGCTTGCTCGCAGACGTCGAATGGATTAAAGCAATAGCCGAAACCTGAAAGGAATCAATTGCGGCGCCAAGACGATGCGGTCGTGCGGTTTTATATGGCTGAAACAGCAATTCGTGCTACGTGCACTGACTTCACTCGCGACTCATCGCTGCTCGCACTGGAGCTGGGCGCCAAGCACCAATGAGCGGCAAACCGAATCGCGGTACGACAGCCATAACAAAATATATTCCTATAGGACGTTTCCTTCGAACAACGAGAAATTTCTCATGAGTTGCACGCCGGTGATCGCCTCGGCATTGGGAATACGAATATCACTTCGGCGATAACCGAATACCTGAAGCTGGTGACAGTGATGAATAGCGGGGGGCTGTGCGTACCGCTCGCAATGTGGTCTGGGGTGCGTGGACGGGCGATGATGATCGTCGCTAAGGGCGTGCAGGGCACTCAAGCATGAGCAAGGTCTTTTGGCAAGGGAATGCCCTCCTTCTCGGGGCGCGACGTGCCTCGAGATGTGGAGAGCCGGTCGCAGTTGTCGTCTTGTTGGATACGGCCCGTTCTCGGCTTTTTCAACCAACCCAGTTATTCGAGCCTTGGTCGCAGCATCGCTGCGACAAGCGCGTCAAAAAGTTAACTTGTAGAAATTATTACACATGAGTAGCATATACTACATGAACACGATATCTACTTGGTCAATCCTTGTTCTGACCCTTCCGACGGAAAACGCGACAGCTCGCATGCGGTTCTGGCGCGCGCTCAAGGCAAAGGGTTGTGCGGTGCTGCGCGACGGCGTTTACTTGCTGCCCTACACCGAAGAGCATGAAGAGACGCTGCGCGAGCTCGCGGACGCAATTGCCGAGAGCGGGGGCGCAGCCCACCTGTTGCGCGCGCCTAGCCTGACTGCGTCCCAGGAGGAGGAATTCCGGGCGCTGTTCGACCGGGCCGACGATTACGCGACGTTCACGAAGACGCTTGCCGACGCGCGCAAGACACTTGCGGGGCAGTCGGCCACGGAACTGACGCGCCTGCTGCGCCGCATGCGCAAGGATTTCGACGCCGTTCGGGCGATCGACTACTTCCCGGGCGATTCGGCCACCCGCGCCGAAGTCGCGCTGCAGGATTTCGTCGCACTGGTCGACACCGTGCTGTCGCCGGGCGAGCCGCATGCCGCGGATCGCGCCATTCGCCCGCTGGCGATCGGCGAGTACCAAGGCCGCACCTGGGCGACGCGGCAGCGCATGTGGGTCGATCGCGTGGCCAGCGCATGGCTGATCCGCCGCTTCATCGACCCGCGAGCCCGCTTCATCTGGCTCGAGTCGCCGGCGGATTGCCCGCCTGACGTACTCGGCTTCGATTTCGACGGCGCCGCGTTCACGCACGTCGGCGAGCGCGTGACGTTCGAGGTATTGCTCGCGAGTTTCGAGCTCGACAAGGACCCGGCGCTGATGAGGCTCGGCGAGATCGTGCATGCGCTCGACGTGGGCGGCCCGGCCGCGCCCGAAGCGGTCGGTTTCGAGGCGGTGATGGCCGGCACGCGTCAACGCGCAGAAAACGACGATCAATTGCTGGAGCAGATGGGCGCGGTTCTCGATGCGCTGTACGCGCACTTCGCGTCGACCGCAAAGAATGGCAATGCAGAGGGGCGTTCATGAACAACACAACAGCAACCGCGCAGGGCTATACCCTCGGGCAATTGATCCTGTACATGCTGCGGCTCGGCACGCTCGGGTTTGGCGGCCCCGTCGCGCTGGTCGGTTACATGCACCGTGATCTGGTTGAACGGCGTGGGTGGATCAGCGAGTCGGATTACCGCGAAGGGCTCGCGCTGGCCCAGATGATGCCCGGCCCGCTCGCCGCGCAGCTCGGCATCTACATGGGCTATGTCCACTATCACATCGTGGGTGCAACGCTGGCCGGCATCGCGTTCGTATTGCCGTCGTTCCTGATGGTGGCCGCTCTCGGCTGGGCCTACGCGCACTTCGGCGGACTGTCCTGGATGCAGGCGGCCTTCTATGGCGTGGGCGCCGCCGTGGTTGGCATCATCGCGATGAGCGCGTACAAGCTCACCACGAAGACCATCGGCAAAAACCGGCTGCTGTGGGCGATCTATCTGACGGTCGCAGGGGTCACCGTGGTGACCGAATCCGAAATCGCATGGCTCTTCATTGCGGGCGGACTCATCAACTGGTTCTGGTGCGCTCCGCCGAAATGGCTCAACAAAACCGGACTGAATGCGCTTGTCGCTGCACCAGCCCCGGCGGTGAGCGGCATCCTCAGCGGTTTCGACTGGCCGCTACTCGGCCAGATCGGCCTGTTCTTCACCAAGGCGGGCGCCTTCGTGTTCGGCTCGGGCCTTGCGATCGTGCCGTTCCTCTATGGCGGTGTCGTCACCGAGCACCACTGGCTCAACGACAAGCAGTTCGTCGACGCAGTCGCGGTCGCGATGATCACGCCGGGTCCCGTCGTGATCACCGTCGGCTTCATCGGCTATCTCGTGGCGGGATTCGCCGGCGCTTGCGTGGCCGCGCTCGGCACATTCCTGCCCTGCTATCTCTTCACGGTGCTGCCCGCGCCGTACTTCAAGAAGTATGGCAAGTTGCCCGCCGTCAAGGCATTCGTCGACGGCATCACTGCCGCGGCCGTCGGCGCGATTACCGGCTCGGTGATCGTCATCGCACGGCGTTCGATCGTCGACTGGCCGACGGTTCTGCTTGCGCTCGCTACGGTCTTGCTGCTGTGGCGTTTCAAGAAGCTGCAAGAGCCGATCATCGTCATTGCTGCAGCCCTCATCGGCCTCGCTGTTTATCCGCTCATCCATTCGCACGGCATCTGACGTCGCACACGTGCGCACACTTGCGAGGAGAAGATCCATGGAAACACGTCGCACCTTCCTGCACAACAGCGCTGCGGTTGGCGCAGGCGTTCTACTTGCCCAGGCGCGATCCGCGCATGCTGCCGAGAATCCCGGCTACGTCGACAAGCTGACCGACGCGGACGGCAAATATGCGGCAGCGCCCTTGCCGTTTGCGTACGGTGCGCTGGAACCGGTCATCGACGCCCGCACGGTCGAGCTGCACTACAACTTTCACCACAAGCCCGCTGCGGCCGCCGCCAACAAGGCGGAAGAGGCGCTGGCGAAGGCGCGAGACTCGAACGACTTCGCGCTGGTGAAGCACTACGAGAAAGAGCTCGCCTTTCAGCTATCCAGCCACATTCTGCATACCGTCTACTGGACAAGCGTGTCAGGCAAAGGTGGTGAACCGAAGGGCGAACTGGCGAAGGCGATCGACCGGAATTTTGGCTCCTACGCGAAGTTCAAGGCGCAACTGGTCGCGGCGACGGTCGCCATCGAGGCGTCCGGTTGGGGCATCGTCGGCTACCACCCTGTCACGGGCCGGCTGATGATCCTTCAGTGCGAGAACCACCAGAAGCTGACCGCCTGGGGCATCCAGCCGATCCTCGTCCTCGACGTGTTCGAGCACGCCTACTACCTGAGATACCAGAATCGGCGCAGCGAATACGTCAACCAGCTTTTCAGCATCATCAACTGGGACAACGCTGCGCTGAGACTCCAGGCGGCCATGCCGGCGCGGAAAGCGACGTAAACGGCTGCTGCGCGCAGAGGGTAGCTGATTGACGACAGGCGCGAGGCATCATCATGCGAATGCTCTCCACGGTCAACACGAATCGGGCGCAATGGGTCGTGCCAATGCGACTCGAGCTCGGCGTGCTGCTGAATACCGGCAGCGGCCGATGGTCGATCGACTACTGGCTTGCGCGAAAACTCAAGAACGTCACGCGTTGAGAACGCGCCAACAAGGCTGTTCCTTTCCTCCAGGAGACGCACATGACCTTCGAAATGAAACCCCTCGCTTGCAATCCTGCCCAGTTGGCAGGCCTGTCGGAAAAGCTCATTGTCAGCCATTACGAAAACAACTATGGCGGCGCCGTCAAACGTCTGAACGCGATCACCGACCAGTTGGCCGCGATCGACCCGGCGAGCGCGCCCGTGTTCGTGCTGAACGGTCTGAAGCGCGAGGAGCTCGTTGCCGCGAACTCGATGATCCTGCACGAGATCTATTTCGACTCCCTCGGAACTGGAGATTCGCTCGGCGGTGCGCTGGGCCGCGCGATAGAACGCGACTTCGGCAGCGTCGATCGGTGGCGTGCCGAATTCGTGTCGATGGGCAAGGCGCTCGGTGGCGGCTCCGGGTGGGTGCTGTTGACCTGGTCGCCGCGACTCGGACGACTGACGAACCAGTGGGCATCGGACCACGCACACACGCTCGCCGACGGTGTACCGCTTCTCGCACTCGACATGTACGAGCACGCGTATCACATCGATTTCGGCGCCAAGGCCGGCGCCTATGTCGACGCATTCATGCAGAACGTGAACTGGCGCAGCGCGGAGGCACGCTTCCATGCGCTGAACGTCTGAACCGACGCCGTAGTCTGACCGACCCTCTGGAGCGCGACATGGCGAATTCCGACCGGTTGATGGGCATAGCGACACTCGTCTTGTCCATAGGCGTGCTGCTCAGGGCATGTGACGATCGTCCTGTCGGTGGGGCGAGTGAAGCGGTCGCCGATATGTCGCAATTGCCCGGTCCCGTGATAGCCGCCATCGTTCAGCGGGCCATGGGGCGGAGCGTGAGCGACATCGTACGAAAAACGAACGGGAACACCGTCAGCTTCGGGGTCACGCTTGGCTCGTGGCGCCAGAAGGAGCAGTTGCTCATCGATCCCAGTGGACGGATCGTCAGCACCGCAACGGACACATACATCGATTGAGTCCCGCTCCGAAACTCAACGACAACCCGCTTCCACACCGACAGCAGGAGGTGCTTCATGAAATGGATCACGCGTGAACGGCCGAAGATCGATCGAATCGCCTGCCCGTGGCTGATTGCCCGATTCATCGACAAGACCCCCGAGTTTCTCTACGTGCGCGGCGCAGACGTGTTGCGGATCGCGGCGGAAACCGGCGCGACGCCCTACGACGTGCCGAACGTGGAACTCGGGCATCACGGCGAGTCGTGCAGCTTCGACGCATTTCTCGCGAAATACGCGCTACGCGATCCTGCGTTGCTCAAGCTTGCCGGCATCGTGCGGGGCGCCGACACGGGGCGGCTCGATCTCGCGCCGGAAGCAAGCGGTCTGTATGCAATTTCGGTGGGACTGTCCGACGACTTCCAGGACGATCACGAACAGTTGCGTCATGGCATGGTGATGTACGACGCGCTCTACGCTTGGTGCCGGCGCGATGCACGTCCCTAGCAGCCGCTTCGCAGCCGCGCTCGCCGGCCGGCTGCTGCCGGCCGGCGTTGACAATTCCGCATGGCTGATCCTGGCGAGCCGCGGCATGCGCGGCTTCTGCGACGGATTCATTGCCGTGCTGCTGCCTGCCTATCTGCTCTCGCTCGGGTTTTCGCAACTGCACGTCGGCTTGATCAGCACCACGACGCTGATGGGCTCCGCGATCGCGACGATTGCGGTCGGCATGCTGACCAGCCGCTTCACGCACCGGCGGATGCTGACGCTCGCGGCGGGACTGATGGCGGCAACGGGCATCGGCTTCGCGAGTCTGTCCGCATTGTGGCCGCTGCTCGTCATCGCCTTCGTCGGCACGCTCAATCCGAGTTCGGGCGACGTCAGCCTGTTTCTGCCGCTCGAGCAATCACGCCTGGCGGAAGCCGCCTCCGGCGATGCGCGCACCGCGCTGTTCGCGCGTTACAGTCTGGTCGGCGCCGTATCGGCCGCATGCGGTTCCCTGGTGGCGGGTCTGCCGCTGTGGATTACCGCGCGCACCGGTATTCCGGCGCCGGATGCGATGCGCGGCATGTTTGTCGTCTATGCAATCACTGGCGCCGCCGTCTGCATGTTGTATCGAAGATTGCCGCGCCCGGAAGCGCACGCGTCCAGGCCGGCGCCGCCGCTCGGACCGTCACGGCCCATTGTCGTCCGGCTCGCGATGCTGTTCAGCGTTGACGCGTTCGCCGGCGGCCTCGTCGTCAATTCGCTGTTGTCACTGTGGCTGATGCAGCGTTTCGGACTCTCGATCGCTGCTGCCGGCCAGTTCTTCTTCTGGGCGGGATTGCTGTCGGCCGGCTCCCAACTAGCGGCCGCGCCGCTGTCGCACAGGATCGGCCTGCTGAACACGATGGTGTTCACGCATATCCCGTCGAGCGTCTGCCTGATCGGCGCGGCCTTCGCACCCTCACTGCCGCTGACATTGACGCTGCTGCTGATGCGAAGCGCCCTGTCGCAAATGGACGTGCCGACGCGAACCGCTTATGTGATGGCAGTGGTTACGCCCGCGGAGCGCGCGGCTGCGGCCAGCTTCACGTCCGCGCCCCGCAGCCTCGCGGCCGCGGTCGCGCCGACGCTGGCGGGCGGCCTGTTCAGCCTTGGTTGGCTCGGCGCGCCGCTGGTCGCATGCGGCGCGCTGAAGATCGCCTATGACCTTTCGTTGCTTGCCGCTTTCCGCCACATCAAACTCGACGAAGGGGGCAAGCCATAGCGGGATCCACGATCCGCCGCAAGGAAGCCAACACGAAGCGAAGCATCACCGCATGACAAGAATGCGCACTTTTCACTTACCTAGTGTCAATGGAGGCATGACCCATGTCACGTCCAAGCAAACTCATCCAGGTACCTAGGCGGCCGTTGGTCACTGACGATTGCGACATCGCGTCGCCGCTGCACTCGGCTCGCAGCGGGTGCGGCGGTGGCAGTTGTCGCTGGATGAAACCATGAAACACATCCGAAACGGGCGTTTCCGCCTTCTCGTGCTTGTCGCAATGTCTATCGCGCTGGTGGTGACGGGCATTGTTGTCCAAAGGGTCGACGCCGCGGCGGACGATCTCTCCCTCGGCAGCCTGCCGTTGAAGCATGTCGCGGACATTCCACTGCCCGGGCGCGCGACGCGGCTCGACTATGCGAGCCTGGATAAAGGCCGCAACCTCCTATTTATCGCCCATCTCGGCGATGGCGAAGTGATTGTGTTCGATACGCAAGCGTCACGCGTGGCCGCGCGGATTGCGGATGTCTCGTCGGTGCACGGCGTCCTTGCCGTTCCGGAGCTGTCACGCGTGTACGCATCCGCAACTGGTACGGATGAGATCGTCGCGATCGACGCGGCGACGCTGAAAATCGTTGCGCGCATGCCCGGAGGACATTACCCGGACGGGATGGCCTACGCGCCCGCCATGCACAAGCTGTACGTTTCCGATGAATACGGGAAAACGGAAACGGTCATCGATGTCCAGAGCAACCAGCGCGTCGCGACGACCCCGCTCGACGGCGAGGCCGGCAACACGCAATACGACCCGGCGTCCCGACACATCTTCGTGAACGTCCAGACGCGGCGTCAGCTCGTTGAAATCGATCCGGCGACGGACCGAGTCGTTGGCCGCTTCGATTTGCCGGGCGCCAAAGGCAATCACGGCTTGTTGATCGATCCGCGCGAGCGTCTCGCCTTTATCGCGTGCGAAGGCAACGATAAGTTGCTCGTCTTCGATATGCGCTCGAAGCAGGTCATCCAGTCTGTTTACGCCGACCGGAAATTGAGCCACTTGTAGGGATCGCGCCGACTGAAAACTGAGCCGGGCAATCAACCTATCCTGCTAGTTTTTCAGGCAGGGTGTTTGGGGATGATCCCGATGACCATGA